>URAQ01000017.1 GCA_900545875.1 uncultured Collinsella sp. | reverse complement strand
CGGGTCCGAGCAAATTCGGGCCCGCCGTCTTTTTCTGTCGTTACTCAGTAAATGCGTTGCCGACGCTCTGGCCGCCAACATACGTCTCGACGAGGGTGAGCTCGTGGTCGAACACGACAAAGTCGGCGTCGCGACCCGGCATGATGCTGCCGCACTTATCCTCGATGTGCGCGGAGCGAGCCGGCACCTCGGTTGCCATGCGAATGGCGATATCGGCGCTGGCGATACCCCAGTCCACGATGTTCTTAACGCCCTGGGCAAGCGTGAGCACCGAGCCGGCAATGCTCTTGCCGTCGGCGAGCCAGCACAGGTTGTCCTTCATGATGACGTCCATGCCACCGCTGGTGTAGCTGCCCTCGGGCATGCCACCGCAGCCCAGGCAGTCGGTGATAAGCACCGTATGCTGCCAGCCCTTGGCCTGCAGCAGCGCCTTGATGGCGGCAGGGTTCACGTGCTTGCCGTCGCAGATGATCTCGGCGTAGGTCTCGGGGGTGGACATGGCTGCACCCACGACACCGGGCTCGCGGTGATGCAGACCGCGCTGGCCGTTGTAGGTGTGCGTAAAGCAGCTGGCACCGGCGTTGATGGCGGCGATGCACTCATCGTAGGTGGCGTCGGAGTGACCGATGCTGGTCACCACACCCTTGGCGTTCAGAGCAGCCGCATAAGCAGCGGCACCGTCGCGCTCGGCCGCCATGGCGCTCTTAACGATGCGACCACCCGCAGCCTCCTGCCACTGATCGAAGACCTCCTCGGAGGGATCGATGAGGTAAGCGGGGTTCTGCGCGCCCACGTGCTTCATGGTAAAGAAGGGGCCCTCCAGGTAGATGCCCTGAATGCGGGCACCGCAGAAGTCGGGGCCGCGACCCTCGTCCGCCTGAGCGATGGCGGCGCAGGCGTCCTTGATCTGCTCGACGCCATCGGTGAACGTCGTGGGCAGCCAGCTGGTGGTGCCGCGACGGGCGAGCTCGGTCGAGCTGATATCGATGCCCTCGGGATCGTTATCGGTAGTTGAGTGGTTGTAGAAGCCATGGATGTGAGTATCGACCATACCCGGTGCGATCCACGATCCCGTGTAGTCCTTAATCTCGCAAGAGGGCTCGTCGGCCTGCCAGGCGCCAAAGACGCCATCCTCGACCATAAGATAGCCGCCCAGTTGCGGGCCTGCCGGCAAGAAGAACTTGTCAGCCTTAATTGCGTACGTGCTCATATGCACTCCTTGCTTCTAAAGCAGTTGACTGTAGTGATGCTTATACCCGGTCCATGTAAAAACAAAAAGCGCCCGCCCGCCGTTATGAGCGGACGGGCGCCCTTACAGGGGGACGCGATTAAGCGGTGAAGGGGTGAATCGTCACGCCCTTGACCACGCGGTTGACCGTGCCGGTGGGGCTCGGCGTATCGGGCGTGTTGCCCACGCGCACGGAGTTGAGCAGGCTGATAGCCTGGGCAAACATCACGAACGGCAGAGCAAGGTAGCCCTCGGGAAGTGCCTCGTAGCCCTTAAAGGTGAAGGACTCACCCTCATAGACGGTGGCACCTTCCTGCTGAACGGCGATGGTGTGCCGAGCGATCTCGTCGCCACCGATCTCGTTGAGGATGTCGATATCGTACTGACGGGTGTAGGCGTCGTTGTTGACGAACACGAAGACGAGCGTCTTATCGTCGACGAAGGACTTAGGTCCGTGACGATAGCCCATGGAGGTGTCGTAGGAAGTAGCGACCAGACCGTGAGCGAGCTCGAGGATCTTGAGCTGGCTCTCCTGGGCAAGGCCACCGAAGGAGCCAGAACCCAAGTAGGTCACGCGGTTGAAGTCGCCAGCCAGGTAATCGGCGATCTCGGGCTCACGGGAGATGACCTCCTCGCCCATCTTGGCGATGGTCTCGACCCACTCGGCCTTCTGCTCGTCAGAGGCAGTGTCGAAAATAAGGGTGGAGAGCAGGGTCATGCAGGAATAAGAACCGGTCATGGCAAAGCCCTTGTCGTTGGCGCGCGGAATGAGCAGCGTCAGCGCATTGGGATCATCGGCAGACTCGACGGCGAGCTTGCCCTCGGGAGCGCAGGTGATGTTGAGGAACTTGACGTTGTGGACGAGCTCCTTGGCAACGGCAACGGCGGCAAGGCTCTCGGGGCTGTTGCCAGAGCGGGCAAAGGAAACCACGAGCGTGGGATCCTCGGCGCGCAGGAAGTCACGCGGGGCGCTCACGATGTCGGTCGTGGCGATGGGCTTAAAGTCGTAGAGATCAGTGTTGCCAGCGTGACGCAGGTACGGGGCGCAAGTATCGCCAACGTAGTCGGACGTACCGGCACCAGTGAAGACAACGGACAGACGACCCTCGCCCATAGCGCGAGCCTCGGCCAGGAAGGCCTCGATGGCCTCCTTGTTCTCGCGATAGATGTTGAGCGTATCACGCCAAAGCTCGGGCTGCTGAGCAATCTCGGCCGTGGTGATCTGGGCGCCGAGCTCGGTGAGCTCCTCGACACTCTTCTCGAACATTTCTAATACCTCTCTCTAGAAGTAATCCTCTGACGTGCAATTATACACTTCAGTTGGTTATCTGGTAGTAACCAGTAAAATGCAAAGAATCATCATATGGAAACGATGCGAACACTAGTCGCTACGCTGGTGGTAAACCTTGTATTTAAACTGATCGGCACGAGCAACCGAGAGTGTATACTCCACAACCTCGTTTGACTCGTTATACGTAGTCCTGACCAAATCGAGCACAGGCGAGCCCTCGACAATTCCCAAAAGGTGAGCGTCGGTGGGACGGGCTATGCTCGCATAGAACTCCTCTTCGGCCACGCGTATCTTTTGCTGAAAGTCTTGCTCAATCACATCGTAAAGCGGCTTACGCTCCAGCAGCGGTCGCTTTAGGGACAAAAATTGACGAACTGGTAGATAGCTGCGTTCGACCATCATGGGCATGTTGTCGGCAGAACGAAGGCGCTTGAGCTTAAAAATGCGATCGCCGATACGCAATCCCATATGCTCGGCCAGATTCTTATCGGCCTCCATCTCGCAAAACTCGAGAATCGTGGTCTCGGGGTCGCGACCCATCGCGCGCATCTGCTCGGTAAAGCTGTAGGACTGCATAAGATTGGTTGCCTTTGCCGAACGGTCGGTCACAAAGGTACCGCGACCGTGCTGCCGAACCACCAATCCTAAACGCTCCAGTTCCTGCAGAGCCAGGCGTACCGTAGTGCGCGAGAGACCATAGCGCTCCGATAGTTCGCGCTCGGAAGGAATCATGTCACCGGCGCGATATTCATGGTCGATCTTTTCGGTCAGAATATCGACCAGCTGATCGTACAGCGGTTGTTTACGCGCTCCGATCGCCATCCTATCCTCCCATTTTCTCAAACTCGGCTACTACCTTGGGTGTTTAGCATTATCAGTCCGCAACACCCGAATCATCAAGAAAACAAAAGCCGCGCGCTCTTTCGAGCACGCGGCTTTTAACATACACATGGCTTAAGGGGTCGGGGTGTGAGCCGCGTAGGGACACACCCCTCAAGCTAGAGCCTTACCAGATGCTCGGCCAGAGACCAAGCGGGCCAGCGCCCAGGATGCCAAGGACAAAGAGCAGGAGAATGCCCTTGGTCGGGGTCCAGCTGTGCTTAGCGAACATGTAGTAAAGCAGCAGCGTAAGCATAAGCGGGACGAGCTTCGGGACGATGGTGTTGAGGGTGTCGGCAACGGAGAAGTTGACCGGATCCTCGGTGACGGTGCCGTAGGTAACGGACTCCATGCCGTTGCCCAGATCGGTGACGCCGCACTCGACAGCGTTGCCGTCGGCATCGGAAGCGGTGAGGGCGTTGCCGTCCTCATCGGTCATGGCGATGGTGCCGGCCTCAGCGGTCTCGGTATCGATGCCCTCCATACCGGTGAAGTTCTCGGCCTCCTTCTCGGAGACGATCACGGTAGTGGCGGAGAGGCCACGGGTGGTGCCGTTGGGGATCTGGAGGTTGATCTGGGTGCCACCCATGGTGACGACCAGGCAACCGACGACGAAGACGCCCATGATGGAAGCGGCACGCGTAAAGGCCTGCATGTTGGCGGTCAAAGCGTCAATAGCGCTGGTGCCAAGCTTGTAGGACCAGTTCATGAGCCAGAAGCGCAGAGCGAACTGGACGGCGTTGAAGATCACCAGGAAGATGATCGGCGCAGCGGCGTTGCCGTTGATGGCCATGTTGGAGGTGATGCCGGCCGTGATAGGCACGAGCGTCAGCCAGAACAGGGCGTCACCGATACCACCGAGCGGGCCCATTGCGGCGACGCGGACGGCGCGGATCGTGGGGATGTCAACCTTGTTCTGCTCGAGCGAAAGCACGATGCCCATAACAAAGGTGACGAGGAACGGGTGGGTGTTGAAGAACTCCAGGTTGTGGCTCATGGAAGCCGCGAGGTCGTTCTTGTTGGTGTGGATCTTCTCCAGACCGGGGATGATGGAGTAAAGCCAGCCAGCGGCCTGCATGCGCTCGTAGTTGAACGATGCCTGCAGGAAGCAGGAGCGCCAAGCCATCTTGTTGAGGGTCTTCTGGTCGAGCTGCGGAGCAGGAGTGAGATCCTCGTAGTGCTCCGGGATCACATACTCATTAGATGCCATCTTCGAAGTCACCTCCGTCAGAAACAGCTGCACCCTTCAGCTCGGTCTGCTGCTGGAAGTCCCAGAAAGCGATGCCGAAGCCGATGAGAGCGAGGATGAGCAGAGCAGGGGTTGCCAGCGAATCGTTGGCAACGGTGATGAGCGCGAGGCCAAAGCCCATGAGGAAGAAGCCCCACATATCGCGGTTCATCATAACCTTGAGCAGGACGGCGAAGCCGACGAAGCGCATCATGCCGCCTGCAGCGGACAGACCGGTCTGCAGCCAAGTCGGGATGGCAGAAGCGATGGTCTGACCGATGGTAGCGCCAGCGATGAAGAACAGGGTGACGACGACAGCGAAGATCAGGCCAAGCAGAGCCATGGCGAAGTAGTTCAGGCGCTCGATGCCCTTGGTGTCCGCGTTGTGAGCCATGTTATCGGCCGTGGACATAAGCGGGGACATAAGCGTGAAGACCAGGGTAACGCCAAGCTGGCCAAGCAGAGCGAACGGAATGGCGAGGCCGACTGCCGCGTTGGGCTCGAGGCCCGTGGCGATAGCGAGAATGGCTGCCATGATGCCGCCGATGACGGCGTTAGGCGGCTGAGCGCCTCCGATCGGCATGTTGCCGATCGTCATGAGCTGATAGGTACCACCCACGAGAAGACCGGTGTTGAGGTCGCCAAGGATAAGACCGATGACGGCGCCGGTGACGATGGGCTGATAGAGAGACTCGAGGAAGTCAAACTGGTCGATTGCCGCGATGAACGTGACGACGAAGACCAGAGCGATCTGGATGATCGAGTATTCCATCTTGCTCCTCCTTTCAAAATGAATGTACGCACTTTGGATATCACGTACAGAATGTCAGGTTTTCATTCCTGACAACGTGGATCATGAGGATTACGAGAAGAGCTTGCTCGTGTCCTCAACAGGCGTGCTCGGAACGCGCCTGATCTCCAACTCCACCCCCAATTCCTGCAGCTCTTTAAACGCAGCGACATCCTCGTCGTTAACTGCGACGGAGGTGGCGACTTGGCGCTTTCCTTCCGACATGTGCATGTTGCCGATGTTTACCTTCTTTATAGGCACACCGCCCTTGACGAGCGTAAGCACGTCTTCCGGTGTTTCGGCCACGATGAAGATCTTCTGGCGCGGGCTCGCCTTGCCGATGACGTCGATGGTCTTCTGCAGGGAGAAGAAACGCGTAGCGACGCCGGTGGGAGCGGCCATCTTCATGAGGTTCTGGCGCATGGTGTTGGTCGACACGTCGTCGTTGGCGACGAGGATGAGGTTGGAGCCCAGGGTGGAGTTCCACTGGGTGGCAACCTGACCATGAACCAGTCGGTTATCGATGCGGGTAAGAAGAATGTTGGGTTCTGCCATGTTGATCAGCTTCCTTTCGTTATTTGCTGACGACAGTTACTTGATCTCCTGAATCGCGTAACGCGAAACATCTACGACGGCTCCGGATCGGACTTTGATCTGGACCTTCTCGCCTTCGATGCCTTTGACGGTTCCGTAGATACCGCCGGCGAAAAGAACCTCCTGACCCGGCTTGAGCTCGGTGTGCAGCTCCTTGAAGTACTTCTGCTTCTTCTTCATGTTGATTTGCGACCAGATGGTGTAAATCAAGCCCATGATGACAAGCAGGCCTAAAAGAGCGACCGAGGAGCTCAGGACGTTGGCTCCGAAATCGGCCATTAGATGCCGTCCTCGTCGCCGAAGATATCCTCTTCGTCGGAGCCGGCAATGGATGCGACCGTCTGGGCGGTGATGCCCGTCTGGCCAACGGTCACGGCCTGCTCGCCAAGCTCGGCGAGCGTGGCATTGCCGCGGAGGAACAGAAGCTCAATAACCATGGGAAGGTTGGTGCCAGTCAGAACCTCGACGTTGTCGACATCCTGGGCAATCATCATCGACTGGTTGAACGGGGTGCCGCCAAGCAGGTCGGTAAAGACGAGCACGCCATCGCACTCCTCGCGCATGGCGGTAATAGCGGCGCGGAGATCCTCACCGTAGGAAGCAGCCTGGTCGCCCTCAAAAGGAACGACGGTAAAAGCGGGCTGGTCGCCAGCGACCATAGCGATAGCGCTTGCAAGGCCGGGGGCGAACTGTCCATGACCGGTAAGAATAAAGCCAACCATTCAAATTTCCCTTCCGAAGGTGTGTACGATCTGAGTCCGATGATTTTCGGAAGCCAGCGGGCGCTCGCCCTTAAAGCTTCTTAGAAAGCGTTCTTTGAAGACCAGTGGTTTCTAAACTGGTAGTAACCACGTGACGTGTTGTTGTCACTATATCACCCCAGAAGAGGTCGCTTTCGTTGATTCATACGGTAAAACGTTTTTGCACCGCTCACGGTGATATTTCGACCGTTTACCGGTCGTTAACACTTCTACCTGCGGTTTTGAAACCGTTTCGAAATGCTTTGGCAAAAGATTGGATCTTTTCCTGTGTCTAAACAACGCAGGGCGGCTAAAAATAGCGTGTAGAAAAATTGCAGGTCATTGTGAAGATATGTGAATTGGTCTTTTTGACTTAATACCAGTTAGAACCAGTTTTGAGATTATCGGTGAACGGTAGTTTTCGACCGTTTACCGGTTACTTGCAATCGTTTGCAGCTGTTTTCCCATATGAATTAGGGAAACACAATGGAGCGCTTGCGCAATCACGGGAACGATCACGGGAAGTTTTGGCATTTGTCCTCATCCCCCACGCGCCAAACTCCAGCATCCAAAATGAGCTAATAGCTCACGCTAATCGTTTTCAATCATTACTTACTCATTATCCGTAATTATTTATCGTTTATCGTTAATTCTGATATGATACAAGTATCATACAAAACGCCGATTGGAGGGGTTATGGTCCATCGAAGCGCATCTATATCGAATGAAACCATCAGCCGCGAACAGACGATAGCCAAACTGAGGAAGCTCGCTCGCATCTGCAAATGGGCCACGATCTGCATTACCACCGCGCTCGCTCTGGGACTTCTCGCAGTCATTGCGATTGACCTTCTACTCGTATTGCCTAGCCTCTCCCAAGGGTCGTGTCTCCAATCCGTAGAACTTCAAGGCGGCGAAGGGCCATGCCTTGCTATCGTCGGTACCGATGCGCAGGCCCCACTTATGCTCGTCGCACACGATGGTCACACTGCCATAGGGAGCCTCTTGATGACATGCCTTGCGCTTACCATCGCGCTAAGCGTGCGCAGGCTTTTCTTCAACATTGAAAAGGAAGGCAGGCCCTTTGACCTTGAATGTAACCACACACTTCGTCGAGTAGGACATTTATTCCTTATCGGCGGCGTTGCCGTGAGGCTTCTTGGTGCCGTAATCACGGGAATGATACTCTCAGGATTTGGTGGCAGCTTTACGGATGCGTTCGTCGGCCAGTTATTCGAGCCCTCTATGCTCTTTGCAGGCCTGATTATTTGCCTGATTGCCAGCATCTTCCGCTACGGGTATATCCTGCAAAAACAAGATGACGAGTTGCTCTAGGGGGAATCCATGATTATTCTGCGGCTCGACCGCATGCTGGCCGAACGCAAGATCTCATCCAAAGAACTTGCAGAACGCGTGGGTATCTCTCAGGTCAATATGTCGCGCATCAAGACGGGCAAGGTATCTGCCGTGCGTTTTTCAACTCTAGACGCGATATGCCGAGCACTCGACTGCCAGCCGGGCGATGTACTGGAATATATACCTGACGATGAAGCCGATAGCCTCTTTGGGCTTAAGGATGAATAGCCATAATTAAGCCCCCAATCACGCCCTCAACGCAAATAGCCCGTTAGAACATTGTCCGTTCTAGCGGGCTTAATCAGGTAGATCGGTTAGCGCGCAGTAGTGCAGGCAAACCTTACGCAAACAGGCCGTAGATGCTGATGTTGGCCTTGGCGTACAGGCCGTTAGCGTACTCGGTCCACTTGGAGCTGGCGCTTGAAGCCTGCGAGGAATACTGCTGATAAGCGGTGTAGTAGGCGGTCATGGCCTGCTTGTAGGTAGCGCTATCGGCGGTAAAGGCATCGTCGGCGAAGGCCTTGGCGTAGGTGCCGTCCTCGTCCTTCCAGGTGCCCTTCGAGCTATCCCACTCGTCGCCGGCAAGGTTGATGATGTAGTCGGCGTAATCCTTGCTCGCGGTCTCCTCGTTGCCGTCGGCAGGCTCAGTCGGAGCGGTCGGCATGCTTGCAGAGGTGTCGCCCACCTTCTTCTTGTAGAGCTTCTGCAGCGTCGCGGACTGGCGGACGATCTGCTTAGCCTGATCCTTGGACACACCATACTGCGTGGCCATGGTCTTGTAGTCGGAGGTGCCGATGGAATCCTCGGCGTACTTCTTCATTTCCTTAGAAGAGACGGTGATGCCCTCGTCCTCGGCAGCGTCCAGCAGGATCTTGTTGCGCACGTAGGACAGGATGACGTCGGCAGAGGGAGCGGTGTAGTTGCCATCGCTATCCTTGACGGTGTCGAGGCTGTACTGGCTCTCAATGGCCTCGCGCGCGGTGATGTCGCTCTTCTTGCCGTTGTAGCTGTAGCTTGCCACGGTCGAATCGAGCTGGTCCTCGGTGAGGGTCGCCGAGCCGACACCCTTGCCGCCAAAACCACCGTTGCCGATAAAGAAGCCGACCACCGCAGCGATCACGACTGCAACCACGAAGGCGGCAATCATCGTCTTCTTGTGCCTGGATGCATGGTCGTCTTCGTCGGAGTCATCGTCCTCGTCCTGTTCCTCGGGCATGAGGTTCTCGTCGGCGGCGTCCGCGGCGATCTTTGCCTCCAGGCGAGCGTCCTCCTCCTCGGCCGTCGTACCGGCGGCAATGTGCTCGGCAGACGTACCGGCGACCAAGTCGATCTTCTCTTCCTCGTCACCGTCGGGACCTTCGCCGCGCTCGATGATCTGGATGCCGTCGATCTCGTCCTTCTCGTCCTTCTTTTGAATCAGACCCATATCAGTTACTCCTTGTTAGGAAACATAGTCCCCAATAGAATACGCCCGACGGAGCGCCGGGCGTATTGATTCTTAGGTTATACGCAAACACTTAAGTACTATTTAGGCGTTTGCAGTGTGCATGCCTTAGGCCAGGTGCGCGATAACGGCATCGGCAAAGGCCTGCGTGCCCACCGCGCCCTCGACGGAACCGGTCTGGGCACGACGCACGTCACCGGTAACTTGCTCGCCCTCGTCGAGCGTGGCAGATACGGCGGCACGAATGCGATTGGCAGCATCGTTCTCGCCCAGGTGATCGAGCATCATCGCAGCAGAGAGGATCTCGGCCGTAGGGTTGGCGATATCCTGGCCGGCGATATCGGGCGCGGAGCCATGCGTAGCCTCAAAGATTGCGCAGTCGGCACCGATGTTGGAGCCGGGGGCCATGCCCAGACCGCCCACCAGGCCGGCGCACAGGTCGCTCACGATGTCGCCGTACAGGTTGGGCAGCACCAGGACATCGAAGTCGTTGGGGTTCTGGACCAAGCCCATGCAGGTGGCGTCGACGATCTTGTCGTTGAACTCGATATCGGGATAGTTGGCGGCCACCTCGCGCGCCACGCGCAGGAACAGGCCGTCGGTCGCCTTCATGATGTTGGCCTTGTGCACGGCCGTCACCTTTTTGCGGCCGCAGCGGCGGGCATACTCAAAGGCATACTCCACAATGCGGCGGCTCTTGGCGATGGAAATCGGCTTAATTGAAATGGCGGAATCAGCGGCGAAGGTCTTCTGGCCCGAGCGCTCGACGAGCTGCGAGAGCTCCTCGACCTCGGCAGCGCCCTCATCGAACTCGATGCCGGCGTAGAGGTCCTCGGTGTTCTCGCGCACGATAACCAGGTCGACATCGCGGAAGCGCGAGCCGTCGCCCGGCTGCGACAGGCAGGGGCGCACGCAGGCGTACAGGTCGAAGTGCTTGCGCAGGGCCACGTTAACGCTGCGGAAACCCGTGCCGACCGGTGTGGTGATGGGACCCTTGATGGCAACCTTGGTCTCGGCGACCGCATCGAGCACGTGCTGGGGCAGCGGCGTGCCAAACTCGTCCATGACGCCGGCGCCGGCCTCCTGGACGTTCCAGTTGATCTGGACACCGGTGGCCTCGACCACGCGGCGCATGGCCTGCGTAATCTCGGGACCGATACCGTCACCGGGAATCAGGACTACATCGTGCGCCATAATCTGTTACTCCTCGTTTTCGGCGTCGTCAGATTTTTTAACGCTAGCACGCTTCTTCTTTTTGGAGAGATCCAGGCCAAAACGTTTAACAAGCATTTCGCAAATCTCGCTCGAACGGGCCTTGAGATAGCTGCCCTTACCGTTCTCGGCATCGAACTTAAGGCGCAGCGCAAGCTTCTCGGCAACCTCGGCGTCGATCTCGCCCTGGCAAAACTCGTACAGGCAACCGAGCATGTCGCGATACTCAAGGTCGCCGTGGTAGCACTGGATAGCCTCGTCCAGGATGGGCCAAGCCTCGCGCGAACGCTCGACGCTCGTGGCACCCCACACGCACAGCAGGCGGAAGGCGGCATAGCGCAGCGTGGAGGAAATCTCGTCGAACAGCGCAGTCTCGGCGCCCTCAAAGGCATCGCCCAGCTGCTCGGGGCAGGTGGTGGCGAGCGCCGCCAGGGCGTCGAGGGCCTCCCAGCGGGTCTGAGCCTCGGGGCGGTCGAGCGCCTCGATCAGCGCGGGCACGCAGGGCACGACGCGCTGCGGATCGCGCTCGGCAAGCAGGTGCAGCACGCGGGCGGCAAACTGACGGATGCGGCGCGTGGGGCAGCCGAGCTCCTTGACCAGACGGTCGACGGCGTTCTCGTTCTCCTCTGCCAGCTGAAGCTGTGCCAGCTCCTCGTCGGTGAGCTGTTCTTCCTTGTTTTCTGCCATAGTTACCTCTTTTTACTATTTCTTAGCGTGCTTGCCAGCACCCTTGCTGTCATCGGTGACCGAGATGAGCTGTCGGTCGGCCGCGCCATTGCGACGCGCACGGCGGCGTTCCTCGGCGTCGCCCGCGTCGGCGGCGGCGCGGTGAGCCTTGTTGACGTTAAAGACCTCGTCGTGCTTGCGCCACGGACCGACGGACTCGCCAAAGCTCATCTTAAGGCCGGCGATAAAGCCGCCGAGCCAGCCGATCGGCGCAAACTGCACCAGCGGGAACAGCGAGAACACCCAGGTTAGCAGGACGACTGCCGCCGCTCCCGCAAAGTTGGCAATCCAGTAGTCGCGCTTGGTGATGACGCGCTTTTCGCACGCCCACTGGCCGCACAAAAAGCCGATGTAAATCGCAAAGAGAAAGAGCACCAGCGCAAGCACCACGAACGTCCAGCTCATGGGCGCTACTCCCCGTGATGGTGGCCGCAGCAGCACTCGTGGCCGTCATCATGGCCGTGGCCGCCGCAGCACTCGTGGTCCTCGTCGTGGTGGTGGCCACAACCGCACTCGTGGTCGTCGCCATGCTCGCCGCAACCGCAGCCTTCCTCGTGAGCGCCATGCTCTTCGGGACGATACTGCGACCAGTCCAGACCGGCGGCGATGGCGTCGGCCTCCTCCTTGTAGAGGACCGTGATGGCCTGGGTGCCCAGCTTGGCGCCACCGATGGCGTCGAGCATGTCGTAGAGCGTAAAGGCCACGTCGGCGCCGGGCAGCGCGAGCTCGCGGTCGTCGGCATAGGCGAGCGCCAGGCGCAGGTCCTTAATAAAGTGCTCGACCATAAAGCCGGGCTTGTAGTCGCCGTCGAGTGCCTTGGGCGCCAGGCTCTCCATGGCGCCGGACTTGCCGGTACCGCCTAAGATCATCTGACGGGTCTTCTCCAGATCAAGGCCGCTCAGCTCGGCAAATGCCATGGCATCGGCCATGCCGACCATGCATGCGCCCAGCGACACCTGGTTGGCGAGCTTGGCAGCCTGGCCCTTGCCGGCGCCATCGAAGCAGCAAATGTTGGCAGCGAAGGTGGCAAGGATGTCACGGACCGGGGCGATGTCGTTCTCGGTGGCGCCCACGATAGCCGTGAGCGTGCCGGCGATAGCGCCCGACTCGCCGCCGGTGACGGGGCAGTCAAACGCCATGCGACCAGAAACCTGGGCGGCCTCGGCAATGTCACGGGCAAGCTCGGGCGAGCTCGTCGTGAGGTCGATCAAGACCGCACCCGGCTTGGTGCACGCGAGCAGGCCGTCGCCCGCCAGGTAGAGTTCCTCGACCTCGGAGGGATAGCCCACCATGGTAAAGACGACATCGGCGTTCGCCGCGGCATCGGCCGGCGTATCTGCCCAGACGGCGCCGCGCCCGATAAGCGCTGCGGCCTTGGACTTGGTGCGGTTGTTGACCGTGACGGGATAGCCGGCGTCCAAGATGTGGCCGGCGATGGGGGCACCCATGATTCCGGTGCCGATGAATGCGACGGAGAGCTTGTTTGCCATGAAACCTTTCCTTTTGGGTTGGGTGTTATTACCAGGTTGAATACTCAGTGCCAGCGCTTGAGCTGCGGGGCGCCTGTGGTCGTAGCGCCTGTCTACTCACCACGCACACGGCGTGCGATGCGGTCGGAAAGCGAGGCTTTCTCGGCGCGGTTCTTGCCCCAAAACGCAAGCGCCACCATGCCGGGCCCCACGTGCGAGCCAATGGTAGGACCGACGGAACTACGGATAATCGTGACGTCGGCGCAACCTTCCTCCTTGCGAACGGCAGCCTCGAGCCAGTCACCATCCTTCTCGGCATCGGCCGTCATGATGGCGATGGGCATGGTGCGATCGGGCACATAGTTCTCGCGGAACGACTTGAGGATGGACTTGAGCGCCTTCTTGCGGCCGCGGTTGACGCCGATCAGCGACAGCGAGCCGGCAAGGTCGTAAGAGAGCTCGGGCTTGACGTCGAGCTTTGCCGTGAGCTGTGCCGCCGCGTGCGGAATGCGGCCGCCGGCAGCCAGCGCGTCAAAGCTCTCGAGCGTAAAGTAGCCGTGGACATAGGTCTTGGCCTCGTTTGCCCAGTCGACCAGCTGTTTGGCGGTGAGTCCCGCCGAGCGTTGACGGACGGCCTCGAGCGCCAAGAGCTCGCCGGTCGCACAGGGCAGAGCGTTGTCGACCACGTACAACTCAAAATCGGGATACTCGGCGCGCACGGCATCTGCCGCCTGGCACGCGGAGTTGTAGCTCGACGACAGCGCCGAGGTAAAGCACAGGTAGACCGTGGGCGTGCCCTCTTTGGCGCACTCGGTAAAGAACTCGATATAGCGACCGAGCGACACGGCGGAGGTAGACACGCGAGCGCCGGCGCGCATGCGG
>URAQ01000016.1 GCA_900545875.1 uncultured Collinsella sp. | reverse complement strand
GAGCCACACGGGAGGCAGGTTAACTAATTCGAGCCCGGCATTCAGAAAAGTCAGTGCAGCAAAAAGGCGATGCGGATAGCGACATGGGCATGGTTTTCGTCGCGAGCACGGGTCCCCTGGGGAGCACCGTGCATTTTTGGGAGTTTTCAGCAGGCCGGGACAAATGCATACGCACCGGGCGCATCTAATTAGTCCCACGGTAGCCTTCGACCGGCGATTTGGGTCGGCAGACAGGCCTCGTCGAGACAAACAAGCATGCCTCGCGCCACGTCGGACCCCAAAATGACGTCGATCTCCGCAATGCTACCCGACTGCAGCGGCACCGGCAGAGCTCGCGGTGCTGAATACTCCGTTTTTTGCACGGCACGGGCGGGGGTACATCAGGATCAGGAAGGACATCCCAGCCTTTTTATTCAATCTGTAATGGGAAGTATGCAAAACACCAAGAGATAGCATTGCTGGTGTCCAAATTGAGCGCGGGGCAGCAGCACCTCCGCCCCGCACCCAAATCCAACAGAGCAGGGACGCTCATGGCGGATCCCCACCAAAACGCAAACGCGGCTCGAGCGCCATCCCAAAATAGGCTGCGCGAGCCGCGTTTAACGGTACGACATGAATATTAGCGCTCGTAAATCAAGTTGCCTGCCAGGTAGGTGGCCTGAACTTTTGTGGCCTGGAGCTCTTGGGGGTCGATGGTGAGCGGGTTTTGGTCCAGGACTACCAGGTCGGCGTATTTGCCGGGCTCTAGGCTGCCGAGGTTTTGCTCGTCGCCCGCTGCGTACGCGCTACCAAGCGTGTAGTTGCGCAGGGCAGTTGCCGCGTCGATACGCTCGCTGGGGAGCCAGCCGCCCTCGGGCCAGTGACTGCGGGGGTCTTGGCGCGTGATGGCCGTGTAGAGCACGTTCATGCTGGTAACGGCTGTGATGGGGCTATCGGTACCGAAAGCTTGGCGGATGCCGCGCTGCTTATAGGTCGCAAACGGCCACATGATGCGGCTGCGTTCCAGACCCAGGTCGCGCTCCGGGCCACCCGGGTCGAGCGTGATGTGGCAAGGCTGGCTCGAGGCAATGACGTTGAGCTTGCGCAGACGATCGATGTCCTGAGGCAGCAGATTCTCCAAATGCTCAAGCGTATTATGACCGTGCGGCGGCAGACCGTAGAGCTCTGCCGCCTCCTCAAAGATATCGAGTGCGGCATGGATGGCACCGTCGCCGATAACGTGGATGCGCACGGTGTGGCCGCGCTCGGCTGCCGCCAGAACCAACTTGCGCATGCGCTCGACAGGAACCGTCAGGCGCCCCTGGTCACCCGGGAAGCGCGGGTTGGTATAGGGCTCAGTGAGGTATGCGGTATGCTCGCTCGACACGCCGTCGAAGAACTGTTTAAATCCTGGCGCCGAGAGCAGCGCGTTGTTTGCGTAGCGGGTCTGGAGTTCCTCCAAGCGCGATTGGTCATCCAGCAGCGTGGGAAACAGATGGGCGCGGATGCCCAGCTTGCCGGCGGCCTGCAGCTTGTCGTAAACATCGTCGCGAATAAAGTCGCAGCCCGGCATGGGCATGAGCGACATATCGCAGATTGAGGTGATGCCTTGCTCGGCCATACGCTTCATCTGGTCGCCGTAAGCGCTCGCGATGCGGTCCTCGCCCAGCCATTCCAGGCAGCGCGGCAGCAGCTGCATAGCAGCTGCCTCGTGGGCAATACCCGTAAGCTCACCGTTTGAGTCTTTGTCGTAACTGCCACCCGCCGGAGGCTCGCTGTCACGCGTCACGCCGAGGGCTTCGAGTGCGCGGCTGTTGAGCCACAGCGTATGCCCATCGCCCGAATACATAACACAGGGGCGACCGGGGAAGGCGGCGTCGAGGGAGGCCTTGGTAGGATGCTCGGGCGGATCCCAGCGGTAATCGCGCCAGCCCTGGGTCACGACCCAGGCGTCGTCGGGCAGGCCCTGGGAAAACTCGAGCGCATGCTGCACCAGTGCCGCCTCGGACGTGCCCATATCCATGAGCATATACGGCGAGGAACCGACCGAGGTATGGAAGAAGTGCAGATGAGCGTCATGGAAACCGGGGCAGACAAACTGCTCGCCGTAATCGACCACCGGCGTGGCGGCAGGTGCGGCGGCAATCACGTCATCGGGCGCGCCGACAGCGACGATGCGATCGCCCGCGATGGCGATCGCCAACTCGCGGGCGGTATCGATGCCGTCTTGCGCGGTAAAGACGTTCTTGGAGCGAATAATCCGATCGATATGTCGCATGGGCATCCCCATCTCTGGCAGGTAATTCAACACCCCCGAGTGTACTCCCCCGCCCTTGTAACAAAACCCCAAGCGGCAAACGGCAACTTTACCAGCCCTAGCGGCAGGTGGCATACTGGAGAAAGCCTGTACGATTTTGCGATCAACCCAGCAAGGAGCAAATCGACCATGACGAAGACCAAGGCACAGCAAATTATGGCGGCAACCGAGGTTCGCGCGGCAGACGACGTCACCGCGGCCATCCAGGATATCGCCGCCGAGTTTGAACCCTACATCATCAAGCAGCGCCGGCACTTCCATAAGCACCCGGAGTTGAGCCTTGCCGAGGAGCGCACGACTTCCGACATCGCCAACCAGCTCGACGCCATGAATATCCCCTACGAGCGTCCGCTCAAGACGGGCCTGGTGGCGACGCTTCGCGGCACCGCGCCGGATGCCTACCGCGAGGACGGCACGCCGCGCCGCCGCATCCTGCTGCGCGCCGATATCGACGCCCTGCCCGTCACTGAGCAGACCGGCGAGGAGTTCGCCAGCGTCAATGAGGGCTGCATGCACGCCTGCGGTCACGACTGCCATATCGCCATGATGCTCGGCACGTTGCAGATTCTGCGCCACATGACCGATGACATCCACGGCGAGATTCGCATCGTATTCCAGCCCAGCGAGGAAAACGGCCAGGGCGCCAAACTCATGATTGGCACGGGCGTGCTCGACGGCGTCGATGGCGCCTACGCCGCGCACATCTGGAGCGAGGTCGACGCCGGTACCGTAAGCTGCGAGCCCGGCCCACGCATGGCAAACACCGACTGGTTCCGCATCGACGTCCGCGGCACCTCGTGCCATGGCGCCATGCCCCAGCGCGGCCACGACGCCGTTATGGTTGCGGCAGAGATCGTCAACGCCCTGCAGACCATCGTCTCGCGCGAGATTAGCCCCTACGAACCCGCCGTCATCACCGTCGGCGAGCTGCACGGCGGCACCGCGCGCAACGTTATCGCCGGCACGGCGTACCTCGCCGGCACGGTGCGCACCTATGGCGACAAAACGCATGAGGAGATGCCCGAGCTTATGCGCCGCATCGTGGAGCACACCGCAGCAGCGCTAGGCGCCGAGGCCGAACTCACCGACTACACCATCGCCAACTACAAGGTCGAAAACGATGCCGCCTCGAGCGAGCGCTGCCGCCAAGCTGTGCTCAAGTGCCTAGGCCCCGCAGGCGAGGGCCATTACCGCGGCACGCTTTCGGGCGAGGACTTCTCGGAGTACCTGCGTCGCGTGCCAGGTGTGCTCGCCTTTGTCGGCGCGCGCAATCCCCAGATCGGGGCCACCTATGCCCAGCACTCCTGCTTCTATAAGATCGACGAGAGCGTGCTCGCCAAGGGCTCCATGGTAGCCGCTCAGTATGCCATCGACTTTTTGGCCGAGCCCACGCAAGAAGAGCTCGACGGCCCCACGATCGCCGCGGTTGCCGAGACCAATCCCGACCTGGCAGCCAAGCTGCGCTCTGCCAAGGCAACGGCCGCCGAGGCCCGCGACGCCATGCACGATGCCCGTACCGCCCGCCATGCCGCAATCAAGGGCATCCACGATGCGCGGGCTGCCGCTCGCCACGAGGAGAAGCATGGCGAGTAGCCGTCACGCCCACCCATAACAACCTGGCTAGAGCAAAGCGAGGGCGAACGTTATCTCAACGTTCGCCCCCGCTTATGTGTCGACCGTTTTTCTAACGCGTCCTCCGTCACGACAGGTAAGAGCGAAGGATGGTGAGCCAGCGTGGGGTTTCGAGGTGGATGATATCGGTGGGAACTCCGGCGGGAGCGTGGCCACCAAAGAGCAGGCCCGCGTCTGCCGGGTTGATAAGGCGCACGATCCATACGGCAACGACCAGCACGCACAGAACAATAACCGCAATGTCGATGCCGCGCTTTAGCTTGCTCGACGTCACCTCCTCGCGCACGAACGCGAGCACAAACGCAATCGGCACCACCCAAAACAGCGGATGGTAGGCAAAGGCCGCCGCAAAATCGAGGCGCAGTGCTGCCAGCCAGGCCCTCGTCATGCCACATCCCGGACAGGGAATGCCCGTCATCAGGCGAAACACGCAGCCGATATCGAGCAGGTAGAGTGCGAGCCAGGCGACAAAGAGCGCGCCGATGCAAGAAAGGGCGCGGCGAATGAGTTCCGCCGCGCCCTTATGTCCCTGGGAGCTGTTCACGCCGCTCTTATCGTTAGGCACGAGCGCCAAGACGGACGTTATAAGCCGTTGCCATGGCATTGGTATTCTTGATGATGATGTTCATGGCAAAGATGGGGCCAAGGCCGCACAGCAGCGCGCCGACGATCTGCCACATAAGAACGGTGGTACCGTTCTCCTGGAACATCAGGCCATAGCGAGGAGCATTAGCCTGCAGGCGGTTGCCGATCTTGTAGTACCAGTAGAGTGCGTAGAAGCCGCAGGTCACGAACGACAGCAGGATGAATGCAGCCAGACCCGGTGTGGAATCGCCGTCGTCCTGGCACATGACATTGATGTCGCGCGCGAGGCAATAGAGGAAGTAATACGGATAGATGCCGCAGGTCACGATGGAAAGCAGGAGCCAGCCGATCACGCCACGGTCGGTCTTAATCGGAGCATAGCCCATCGGGGCGGGTGCAGGCTGCTGAGCATACTGCTGCTGACCGGTGTACTGCTGCTGGCCGGTGTACTGCGGCTGAGGCTGAGGCTGAACTGCCTGAACCGGAGTGGGCTGAATCTGCGTGGGCTGCGGAGCAGGCTGGGGCTGAGGTGCAGGCTGCGGCGCGGGCTGCGGAGCAGGAGCAGCGGAAGCGGCACCGACGGCAGAACCGCAGACAGGGCAGAATTTGGCATCATCCGAAATGGGAGAACCACAAGTGGGACAGAACATAAGCCTCTCCTTTTCCTAAGGCGTTGCACGCCTTCAAACCTTACACGTCTATGTTCTCAACAATAGCCGCGACGTTGTTGCGCAACATTGGCCAATTTCCGAGAAATTTTACTGCAACCGTTTTCCCAGGCATTTTCTTGCTTTCGCAGTAGAAAAAGGCACCCCGGGCTCAGTTGCCCAGGGCGCCTCGACCGACTATTCGGTTTGATTGTTTTCGGCAGCAGGATTATCGCCCGGCTCATCCGCCGGCGTGGCAAGGGCATCCCAATCGGGCTCCGCAGGCGTCGCCTCGGGCGCCGGGGCAGGTGCCGGGGCAGGTGCGGGCGCGGGTGCCGGAGCAGGGGCAGGTGCTGGCGCGGGCGCGGGTGCCGGAGCAGGGGCAGGCGCAGGTGCCGGGGCAGGCGCAGGGGCAGCACCAGTGGCGGCCGTGGGATTGAACCCCGCAGGAGCAGGCTTCTTCTCACCCGGGAGCACAAACGTCAGGACATCGTCGGCATCCTCATCGGCCCACTCGCTGGCATGACGTGCCGCCCAATAGCCAACGGCGCGATACTTGAGCATCTTGCCAAACACAGTCAGGAACACCGTGACAAAGGCAATGATCATCAAGAACAGAATGAGCGTGATGCCGCCGCCCTCGATGATTGCCTCAAGACCCGTGGGGCGATAGTAATAGCTATACATACCAAACGTAGCAATGGCGCCGAAGATGGCGGTGAAGATCCACGTGATGATGTGCGACACGATGCCCGTCAAAAACTCGGGGAGAATCGATGCGCAGAACAACTTGCCCAGGTTGGCCTTATAGGACTTCCAAACCTTCTCAAGCGAGAACGCGCTCTCCACGCGCCCGACGACGGCAAAGTGCATCACGGCAGCATCACCAAACATCTTAAAGAAGATGCCCAGTACCACCGACACGATCATGGCAAAGACGAGCAGGCCCATCGAGCCGAAGAGTGCGGCCTCGAGACCGCTCGAACCGGAGTAATAGTACGAGCCGACGGCACCGATCACGACGCTCTCGATAGCCGAGAAGATCACGCCGATCACTGGGATAATGGCAACGAACTCGAGCACACCGGTAATGACGGACGAGAAGATACCCAGGCCAAACGAGGTCGAGCGCAGCAGCGGACGCTCCATGCCGTTATCATCCTTGAGCGACAGGTCACGACCCCACTCGATAGCAAAGCCCGCGCCGCACACGCTTGCCACGTACGCGAGCAAAAAGCCAATGGCCGCCGCGATGCCACCGATAACGGGGATAAACAGCACCAGCACCGAGACAACACAGATCAGCGCCGGCAAAAAGGCGATCTGGCATACGCGAACCAAGGCACCGGGAACCTTGAGCATGTCGTTGAAGGCCTGAGCCATGCAGCCCTTGGGCACGTTCATAGCCGGCTGGGGCGCAACGAACGGCTGCGGCTGCGGTTGGGCAAACGGCTGACCCTGCGGCTGAGGTTGAGCTTGCGGAGCGGGGCCGGCGGCCTTGACCTCGGTATTAGGGGCACCGCACACGCCGCAGAACTTGTCGTTAGCGCCCATGGGGGCGCCACACTGCGAACAGAACATCGAAATCATCCCTTCGTATCTAGAGCGAATCACCTGGATCGCAAACGGTGTCTTTGGCATCATTATCGCCCAATGTGAGGACAAATACCCCAAGATGACCGATTTGCAACGTAGGCGGCTTTATTCAATGATTCGAAGGGTACGCCCGGGCTAGTTCGTGCCGCGGAAGCCCTTGCCGACGATTTCGGAGCTATCGACGATGGTGATGAAGGCGCCAGGGTCAATCTCGCGGGCATAGCGGCGCAGTTGCACTGCCTCGCGACGGCTCAGCACGCTCATGATCACCGTGACGCACTTGCCCGAGAAAGCGCCGTAGCCACGGCTGATCGTTGCCGTGCGGTTGAGATGCTTGACGATAAACTCCTCGACTTTAAGGGGCTCGGCGCAAATAATCGTACAGACCTTGCGCAGGTGGATGCTCTCGATGGCCTTATCGACGACGAGCGTCTTGGCAAACAGACCAAGCACACAGTACAGGCCGACGCGCGGGCCATACAGGAAAGCCGCGATGGTCACGATGCCGATATCGACCAGCAACAGGGCACGGCCGATCTCGAGCGTCGTGCGGCGTTTGAGAATCATGGCAAGGATGTCGGTGCCGCCCGTCGAGGCGCCAATGTCAAAGACAATGGCACTGCCCAGCGCCGGCAAGATGACGGCAAAACACAGGTCGAGCCACATATCGCCCGTCATCGAAACATCCGACGGAATGAAGAGCTCAAACAGCGAGACGTAGGCCGAAAGCGCAAACGAGGCAAAGACGCTCCAAAGGATTGCCTTGCGCTCCAAAAAGATAAAACCCAGGATGACCAGGACCGCGTTGATAATCCACATAAAGACGCCGACGGGCAGAGTCGGGAACAGCGTGGACAGAATGACCGACACGCCCGAGGTGCCGCCGAAGGCAAAGTGATTGGGGGTTTTAAAGGCCACAATGGCGAACGCCGTGAGGATCAGGCCCAGATTGAGCTCGGCAAAAAAGCGCGGAAAGCCTGGCTCCTGGCTGCGCTTGCGGCCGGCGCGCTCGCCACGTTCGATATCCTCGCGACCGACAACGCGCTCCATCGGCACCACCGGAGGACGATGCATCTCCTCGGCGGCACGCGACGCCGCCTCTGCCGCAGCGGCTTCAATCGCCCATGCCTTGCTTTCGGTCTCGTGTTCGTCGGCCATTACGGCAACCCCTCGTTAACAATTTGGAAACAATGCGCCCATTAGGGTAACGCGGAACGCGAAGATTGCAACCCTTAGTTAGACGAGCGGTATGCCTGCATCGGGGGCATATAGAAAACGGTCGACCGCACTTTTGCTTGCGCGGTCGACCGTTTAGCGTTTTCGCAGGTAAAACCTGCCAAAATAAACATCCCTTTTTGGTAGGTTACTCGTGCTGGCTGGCGCGGTGCTCGTACTCCTCGGGGGTGATGACATCCTCGATGCGCAGGTTGACGCCCGCCACCTCAAGGCCGGTCATCGCGGCCAGACGCTCGGTGACGCGCGCCTTAACGTCGTCAAAGATCGCAGGCGCATAGGCGCCGTACTCGATGATGACCGAGATGTTGACGACCACGCGGTTGTCATCGGTGACCTCAACCGTCACGCCCTTGGTCAGGTTCTCGGCACCAAACTGCTCCTGCACAAAGTGCATGAGGTTGCCCTTCATGCCCAGGACGTGCGGCACCTCGCGGGTGGCCATGGCGACGATTTTCTCGATCACGCCGTTGGAATAGGTCAGCGAGTCCTCGGACTCGTCCGCCTCCTCATCCATCTCCTCGTTATCCTCGTCCGCATCGGACTCGGCCTCGACGAGCGCCTCGTCCTCGAGCGTTACGTCCTCCGCCTCGGCGGCGACGGCCTCATTCGCCTCGAGCTCGGTATCGGCCACATCGACCTTCGTGTTAAAAGCCATGGTTCCTCCTTATGCCTGCCGCAGATGCGACAGTCGAATACATATTAGCGGCCGCTAAACAGACGGCCGAAGAAGTTGACGATACCGTTCTCGCCGTCGCGAATCTGGCCGATCACGGCGCCAATCAGCACAAAGAATGCGATGACGAGCGTGTCCCACAGGCCCAACGTAAGTACCAGCACGGCGAGGATAAAGCCAGCCACGGCGCCGAGCGTAGTGTTGGGGTGGCGCACGGCGTAGCTCCAGATAGCAGCGCCCGTACCTTTGATGAGACCCATGGCCTCGTCAAAGTCGTTGACGGCGCTGTCGTGCTGCTCGCCGGCCTCGGGCTTGGTGTCGGTGGTCTCGCCTGCCGGCGTAGCGTTCTGGTCGATCGTCAGGCGCGGCGTGCGGGCGGTCTTGTCTTGGTTGGTATCACTCACCGGAAACCTCCACGGTCTGGACGGTAGTCTTGGACGGCAAAAAACGGACGCGCGCGGTCGTGCCCGGCGTGCCGAGCATGGTGTCGCAGGCCTTCTCGATGCGCTGCTGCATCGAGGTGGCAAGAGCTGCAACGTCCTTATCATCGAGGGCGATGGCCTCGACCTTAAAACGAACGCGCGACTCGTCGGGGCCTTGAACGCGCGCCTCGATATGCTCAACCATCACGCGATCATCGCACTCCGCCGCGGCACGGGCGCACGAGGAAAGCGCTGCGAGCGTGACCTCGATATTGCGCTCCCCCGCCGGATGCACGCAGGACGGCTCGCGACGCGCGAACATCAGGCGGAAAAAACCGATGAGCACGCCAAGTGCCACGATGGCGGCACACACCGTAACGACGACGCGAGGCATGGTGTCACGCAACAGCAGCATAAAGCGATACGTATACGGTCCCCAGAACTGGCAGACAAGCGTGCCCAGCGCCACGATGGCGGCGGCAAGATACACGATCGCTAGGGCTCGTTTGAGTACGCGCACGCGCGCTCCCTTCAGGTTTCGGTCCACAGAATGCAAAACGATTCGCATCATTATAAAAGAGCCGGGTCCGGTGCTGTACGCACGCGGATCCGGCTCATCTATTCCACGAGGCTTGCATGCTCGTTTCATTATGCCCAGATATGCGCGGCTTAACCCGCGCAGGCGCTACTCCTCCTCGAGGGCAGCGATGACCTCGTCGGTCATATCCATGGTGCTGTAGACGTCCTGGACGTCATCGAGCTCCTCGAGACGATCGATGAGGCGCTGGACCTTCTTGGCGTCGGTACCGGAGACCTCAGTCGGGGTGGTCGGGACCATGGTGGTCTCGGAGCCCTTGACCTGGATGCCCTGCTCCTCGAGTGCCTTGGAGACAGCCATGACGTCGTTAGCAGCGGTCCAGACAATCCACTCCTCGCCGGCGTCCTCGTAGTCCTCGCCACCGGCCTCGGCGATTGCCATCATGAACTCATCCTCGTCACCGGCAGCACCGTTGGCGATCATGGTCTCCTTCTTGGCGTTCTCGTCCAGGATCTCCTTGGCGACGACAATCTGCCCCTTGCGCTCAAACTGGAAGGCGACGGAGCCGGAGGTGCCCAGGTTGCCACCAGCGTGGGAGAAGGCGGAACGGACATCGGCGGCAGTGCGGTTGCGGTTATCGGTCAGGCAGTCGACGTAGACGGCGACACCGGCGGGACCATAGCCCTCGTACACGATGTTCTCGTAGACAGCGGCGTCGGCACCCGAACCGAAGGCCTTGTCGATAGCGGACTTGATCTTGTCCTTGGGCATGGACTGAGCCTTGGCCTTGGCCACGGCAGCGGCGAGGGAGGCGTTGTTGTCCGGGTTGGGGTCGTTGCCAAGACGGGCCGCGACGGTGATGTTACGGCTCAGCTTGGAGAACAGGGCGGAACGCTTGGCGTCCTGCGCGCCCTTACGATGCTTGGTTGTGGCCCACTTAGAGTGTCCGGACATACGTGTCTCCTATCGGTTTCGACCTAAAGCCCAGCGCAGATGCTCGGGCAATATAAACAAACGTCGTTATGATATACCTACTGGCCTGCGAGATAAACCCCAAAATGAAGGCGTCGTGATGATACAGCCCCTTGGTGCAAAGTAACCTGCCCCCTTTGCACCAAATTAGGACCAGAGGAGGTCGCTGCGGGTGATGGTGGCGCCGATGGCAAAGGGCATGCAGGCGATGACCGGATACAGGTAGCGCATGTAGGTCGAGCCGTTGCACGGGCCAATCAGGCACACAGCGAGTACGCCCAACAGCGGCACCCAGATCGCCAGCGCACGCCATGAATGACGACGCAGCAGGTAGACCACCACGGCGATCATGATCCACACATAGGTGGCCGAGCTCATGGTGAGCGAAATAAACGGGATGCGCTGCACCGCCACACGGTACAGATTGATCAGGTGGTCGCACCAGCGCACCACGTTGCTGTCGACCGGATGGAAGTCGAAGTATTTGAGGTTGTCGGGGCGCGCCATGATCTCGGCACTACGCGCCGTGCTGTAGACCCAGGCATCGCGCGCGCTCGGATAAAAATAACCATAGTAGTTATTGATAAGCGCCGAAATATAGCACTCGGGATCCTTCTTAAACATCTGAGCCCATACCTCAAAATAGGCATCGATGTCCTCCTGCGAGGCGTACTCGTTAAAGCAGTTCTTGACGGCATCGGACTTGTCGGGGTTGTAGCGGCGGCCCAGGTTCTCGTACTTGAGTACGCGATCGATCACGGCACGCTCTTCGTCGGTCACCGAACCGTCGCAAGGAGCCTCCACGATGGTGCCGTCCTCCTTAACCGTGGGGTTGACGCCCGAGTTGAGGCCGTCGTGCTTTTGGACGAAACGAGCCGTCTGCTGGAACGGAATCGAGAGGATTTCGCGCTTGGAACCAGGCGTGATGTCGTGCGCCGGCATAAAGACCTTGGTGAAGTACATATTGGAGGCAAGACAGAGCGCAAGCACCGCAAGAACGCCCACCCAGCGGAAACGCGGGATGGCGCCCGAAGGCTCAGCACCAGCCTGTTTGGCCGCACGACGAGCCACATGCGCGTCCCATGCGCTAAACGTCGCCGCGATCACGCATGCCGCCAGGGGAAACACCAGGCCTCCATTGCGCAGAAACGTGGAACCCATAGCAGCCAGCGCAAGCAACAGCCAGTCGTGGCGCGCAAAGAGCACGGGCCTCTGTTCGCCCGCTCGCTCGACATTGACATCACGACGGGGCAAGCCACATGCCACGAGCTTGACGGTCTGTACCAGCAGCACCAAGAACGCGTCGGCAAAGAGCACGTCTTTGGTGAGCAACACCGCGTAGTTAGAGAACATCGGCATAAACGCAAAGAACAGCAGGATCGCACCGCGAACCGGCAGGCTCACGCCCAGCTTGCGCAGCGACGAGATGGAATAGGCCATGCAGGTGGCCGTAATGACGAACTGAGTACAGGTGTAGATGGCAAGACCTGCATTGGCGCTGTTGAACAGTGAAAGCCCCAGCTGGACGCACGAACCGATGATAGCCGTGTGCACCACGGGGTGATGTCCGTTGAGCAACACATTGGGATTGAGCAGACGCAGGTAGTCACTCGTGCCGTTGGGGTAGTTGAACCACTGGCGAATCTGCGCACCCGTATCTCCCATAAAAAGGCCGGGCAGCGAAGCGATGAGCGTGGGCGCCCAGGCGATCATAAGCACCAGGAAGGGCCCGGCAAAGGGATGAACCGAGAGCGCGGCGTGAGCCACGCGCCATACGCGGCCAAAGTGCGCTTCGGAAAACGGAATGCGCCGAGAGCTCAGCCAATCTAGACACTCAAAGGCAAGGTAGAAGGCAACGACCGCCAAGAGCATCCAGCCCACACCGCCTATCCAGGCGCAGATGATGCGGGCCTTGTCGCCGAGCACGATCTCGGCCGAATCGGTGAGGTCGTAGCTGCGGCCAAACACCATGCAGACGGCAAAGAACAGCGACGGAAGGACCACCGAGGGACGCCAGGCGTCGCCGCGGCCAAAGAATACGTAGCGAAACGGCAGCGTGAGCAGGCAGGCAAGTGCAAGCAGCATGACCGCGTCGGTATGGCCGGCAAACGAGAGGAGCACCTCGTAGCACACGTACAGCGCACCCGTCGCCTTGGGGTCAATCGCCAAGACTGCGTTGCTTGACACCGGGGCGGGATCGATGGAAAACGCCGTGGTCGCCAACAGCGCGAGCAAAAATGCGATGAGCGTCTGCTTGGCGGGGTAGCGCTTAAACCAGACGATGCGGGCAGCGTCGCGCGCAGCCGTTGTGGAGAGGTCGGAATCCTTCACAGTCCGAAAGCCTTTCTAGAAGCCTGCCAAAAAGGGACAGGTTTATTTTAGTAGGTTTTATCTGGGAAAACGTTACGGTTCTGTCATCGTTGTCCAGCGAACCACCACAAAGGCGCCTGTCCCCTTTTGGTGGTTTTGGTGGTTAGGCGTCCAGGTAGATGCGCTGGGGGCGATTGCGGTGTCGGGCGAAGATGATGAGCACCAGACCGGCGATCACGAGCGGCAAACTCAGCAACTGGCCCATGGTGATGACACCGCCCAGCAGATAGCCCAGCTGGGCATCGGGCACGCGCACGAACTCAACGAGAAAGCGGACGATGCCGTACCCCATCACGAACACGCCCATAAACGTGCCCTGGGGCAGCAGCGGCTTTTTGCGGCTGAGCACCTGCAAAATACAGAAGAGCACGATGCCCTCAAGAAATGCCTCGTAGAGCTGGGAGGGGTGACGCGGCATATCGCCCGCGGTGCCGCCGAAGACCACGCCCCAGGGCAGATCGGTCGGCTTGCCCCACAGCTCTCCGTTGACAAAGTTGGCACAACGGCCCAGGCACAAGGCCAGCGGCGCGCCTATGACGGCAAGGTCTGCCAAAGTCCATGCGTCGAGCTTATACATGCGGCACACGATGATGCCGCCGATAATGCCGCCCACCAGGCCGCCATGGAAGCTCATGCCGCCCTCGTTGGTGGCAAAGATCTCGAGCGGGTGCGCCCAGTAGTAGCCATCACCGTAAAAGACGACGTAGAACAGGCGCGCACCGATAATGAGGCCAAAGACCACGCCGACCACGACACTCGTCAGGTCATCAATCGTGATGTTAAAGCCCCAGCGACGCTGTGTGCGGTACATGACAACCGCCGTGAGCAGGGCGCCGACCACATAGGCCAGACCATACCAGTAAATCGTGATAGGCCCCGCCGAAATCGCGACGGGATCAAGCATATGGTAGAAGTCGTTGAGCATGTCGACCCTCCTACTCCCTACATACAAATGCGGCCGCGGGCCTTACGCTCGCAGCCGCATATTTGGGCGTAACGTCTATGCGGAGCGTACCGTCCGCAGCTTTCGCATCTTAGAACGGCGCGTACTCGTCGTACAGGTCGTCGGTCTCGCCGGAGGCATTGACCTGCTCGACACGCGTAACGCCGGGCACGTGCTCCTTGAGGATTCGCTCGATGCCCATGGAAAGCGTCAGGGCGCTCATGGGACAACCGGCACAGGCGCCCTGAAGCTCCAGCTTGACGACGCCCTCGTCATCAACGCCTATATACTCCATGTCGCCGCCGTCGGCCTGAATGTGCGGGCGCAGCTCGTTGATGGTATCGACCACGCTTTGCCACTGCACATCGTGGGCTGTCTCCGCCGG
>URAQ01000015.1 GCA_900545875.1 uncultured Collinsella sp. | reverse complement strand
TCAATTTCAAGGGCGCGACCAGAAGGTCAGCGCCCTTTCATTTCACGTCACCTTGGCGCAAATGCGGCTCGCTCGCTGGCATTAGTGCTACATCAGCGTTAACGTTGCCGCACTAAATTAGCTTTGTCGACTCCAGCTTTTCGATGATCCAGTCGTTGGCTTTGATGACTGGGCGGCGGAAGACGACGCCCAGGGCCAGTGACGGAATCAGATAGCTCGCCAAGATACCCAGCTCGACCCAGTACTCCATATGATACGCGCCGGCCATGGCGGCGTGCATGGCGTTGATGCCGTGGGTGAACGGCAGGAATGGATAGATCGCCTGGAACACGGGGCCGGTCATCTCGATGGGGAACGTACCGCCCGAACCACCGACCTGCATAACCAGCAGCACGACGGCGAGTGCCTTACCGATATCGCCAAACGACACGGTGAGCGTGTAGACGATATTGGAGAACACGAGACTCGCGACCCAGCCGGCAAGTACAAATTGCAGCGGGTTGTCGCACTGGATGCCAAAAAACAGGATGTCGCCCGCGCACACGAGCGTTGCCTGCAGCAGGGCCAGACCGCCAAAGAACAGGTAGCGGCCCAGATAGATCTCGTGTAGGCGCACGGGGATGAGCTCGTTGATGAGCTCATCGTCAACCGAGACCTTCATCATGGCCGCCAGCACGATCGAGCCCACCCACAGCGACAGAATCGTGTAGAACGGTGCCATGGCCGAACCGTAGTTTCGAATCGGATAGACCGGCTTGCGATCGAGCGCGACGGGGCCGGAAAGCGACACGGCCAAACCCTCGGGGTCGTTGCCAATCATCGTCTTGATCGTGGCCAGATCGTCCGACATAAGGGCACCGTCAAGCTCGTCCTTAAACGCGCTGATCTTGTCCGATGCCTCACCCAGCTGATCGGAAGCTTTGTTGACCAGCTTTGCGGCCTTAGAGAGGCCCTTTGCCAGCGAACCAGATGCGTCGGTCAAGCCGTCTACGGCGCTATCCAGGTCGCCCGAGATGCTGTTCAGCGAATCCAGAACGCCCGAAATGGTCTTCTTGAGCTCCTTGGCCTTAACCGAAAACGTGGAATCGTAGTCGGACTTGGCGCCCGAGATACCAGCCTTGGCATCCGCGATTGCCTGATCGACCTCGGCACGCGAGCTGTTGACCTCGGCCATGCTGTCGGAGAGAGACTTCGCGGTCGCCTTCAGGTCCTTCTCATTATTGCGGTACTCAACGGCGATTCTGCCCAGCGACGTCGCAGCGGACTTGAGGCCGTCCTTCAAATTCTCATCCCTCACCTGGTCGGCAAAGCTGCGGAGCTGATCGGCCATCGCATCGATATCCTTGGCGCGCGCATTGAGGGCCGCAGCGGCATCGTTGAGTTGGGACACCGTAAGGTCGACATGCTGGTTCGCGGCATCGAACGCCTTCGCGAGCTCGGCAGACACATTGTCGAACGAACCCGCACTTCCATCAATCACGGCATCGATGGCATCGTTTGCCGCCTTAAGCGCTTCTTTGGAATCATCGATACCGCTCTTGGCATGCTCCATCAGCTGCTTAGTCGACTCATCGGCCGTACCCGTCTGCTTGAGCATACCGCCCGCCGACGTCAGCGAATCGGACGTGGAACTCAAAATGCCCGCCAGCGACGTTGCGCTGGCCTGAACGTCTTGCAGGTCCTGGACCGAATCGCCCAGCGTCGAGGACAGGTTGGCGATAAAGTTGCTCACTTGGTCGGTGCTCATGTAATCGAGCAGGCTGGACACGGTTTTAAGACCGATGGTCGTGATGGTCTCGGTAAAGGTTTCGTTAACCTGGCTCTGGACGGCGCTCGACCCTTTCTCGGTCACGATCTGTGCGATAGCGTTGGCCTTCTGGTTCTCGTAGAACTCGATATCGGCATGCTTCACATCGGTCGAGAAGAGCGTCATCATATCAGCACTAAACGTCTTGGGGATAACGACAGCCGCATAGTATGCGCCCGATTTGACGCCCTCGATGGCCTTTTCTCGATTGTTGAGTACAACCCAATCGAAGCTCTCGTTGCCGCGCAGGGTAGCGGTCACGTTTTCGCCCACGTTAACCTCGACGGGGATCAGATCGCTCTCGTAACCCTCATCGGTGTTGACCACGGCGATCTTAAGATTGCCGGTGTTGCCGTACGGATCCCAGCTGCCGGCGATATTAAACCACGCGTACAGGCACGGTACGATAACGAGGCCCATCACGACAACCAAGCCGATTACGGAGCGAGACACGTTTTGGACATCGCGCTTAAACAGATGCAGGATGTTCTTCATTTATGCCTCACCTCCTTTGGAGTGCTTGCCGAGCGGGGCGTTCTTTCCATTCATCACAAACGTGTCATCCCCGTTCTCGGGCACATGGACCGCATCGCGATGACCGCATTGGCTGACAATCTGAGTCTTGGGTTCAGACCCCCGCTCGCTCGCATTCAAGCCGAACATGTGACGAGCGGCCGGAATGGCGGCCGTGTGCTCGCGCATCTCGCGGCGCAGGTCCTCATCCGAAAGCGCCGAGATGCGCATCTGGGTGTTGAGGCTTGCGCGGATGTACTCGATGTTGATGAGCCAGCCGCAGATGGCAATGACCGAGATAATCCAGATGACCAGCAGAATGATCTTGCCATTGTTGTCGATATCGAGAACCGTCGACAGGACAAAGAGCAGGACCTGAACGCCTACCACGGCGGCAAAACCGCCCTTGATGTAGTACGGGTAGCGATGTTCAAAGGCGACCGCATGATCGAGCAGTTCGCGACGGTACGAATCGGAATCGAGCATGACACGCATGGCCGTGCGCAGCGAGTAGCGCTGGCGCGGCAGGTCGTTGGACTCGCAAATCATCATACCGGTCGTGGAAAGCTGTTTATCAAAGAGCAGGTTAAGGTTGAGCAGCAGCGGACGCAGCTGCAGACCGATAAAGAGCGCCACGATCAAGAACACGCCCAGAATGCACAGGTTAAACAGGTAGTTGAACGAATACATGCCGCCGACCGTCTCGCGCAGCAGATTGATGCCGTAGGTAAAGGGCAGCAGCGGGTGCAGCCACTGGAAGAAGCCTGGCATCATCTCGATGGGGTACATGCCCGACGAACCCGGGATCTGCACGATAACCAGAATGACGCCGATAGCCTTGCCGATGTGCTTAAACGTGGTGGACAGCGCATAGATGATATTGACGTAGGTGAACGAGATGGCGATGCCGCCCAGCACGAACAGCAGCGGGCTGACGCACTGTACGCCGATCACCAGATCGCCTACCGTAACGATGATGGCCTGCAACGCGCCCAGGATCACCAGGAGCAACCAGCGGCCAAAGTAGCCCTGACGCGCGGTAAAGCTGCCGATGCCTTCGCGGTCGACCTCGAGCTTGTAGATGGCGATAAGCACGTAGCCGCCCACCCACAGCGCCAGATTGGTATAGAACGGGGCAATGCCCGAACCAAAGCTCTTGACCGGGTAAATTGACTTTGAGGTCAGCTCGACCGGAGATGCCATGAAGTCTGCAACATCATCGACGTCGACGCCCATCAGGCCGGCCAGCTCGCCCATGGACTCGGAGGTCTGTAGCGCCGCGATGTCGTTGGCGGCGGTTGCGAGCTTGTCCTGGACCTTGGCAAGCGAGGCATCGGTCTGGGACAGCGTGGTCTTGGCCTGACCGAGCGTGGCGTTGAGTTGCGAAAGTGTACCGCGCGCACTTGCAATAGTAGGCGTGAGGCCAGACACGATTCCCGTCAGATCACCCGAGACGGCGGCAAATGAATCAAGCGCGCTCGAGGCCTTCGGCAGCGCGTTTTGACCCAGGTCCGTCTGGGCCTGGCCAAGGTTGGTCGCACCGGTCTGGATTGCGTTATTGATAGCGTCGCTGGCGCCCGAGACAGCCGCGGCGTCATTCGCCATGGCGCTCGACTGCGCAGACAGACCGTCCTTGATGCTCTGAAGCTTTTCATTCTGCTCGCGGAGCAAATCGATGGTCGATACAATGCGCGCGTCAATTTCCTTGGAACCTGTCGACGTGTCATTAACGAGAATTTCCAAGTGCCCGATAACGGCCTTATTGTGGTCGATCGTCGCTTGGAGAGACTCAAGCGAGTTGTCGATGCGGGTGGTCGTAGATGTGACCGCGCCCGTCAGCTTGCCAATCGCAGCGTTCGCGGAGGCTGACGTCTTGGTGAGCGCAAGGCTGCCTTCCGAGAGTGCCTTGGAGAGCGAGGCGACAGAGTTGCCCGCCGTAGCGCGCGCCTCGCCCAGCAGGTCATTGCCCTGAGCGATTGCCTGCGTTAGAGAGGGCGTCTGACCCTGTAGGCCCGCCAACGCGGCATCAGCCGAGGCGATAGCGCCACTCGTCTTATCGATGGCGGCATTCATGTCGCCAATCGAATCGCGCACCTCACCCAAGGTACCGGATGCCTCTGATACCGAACCAGCCAACGAATTCTGAGTCTGGGTTGCCTTGTCCTTTAAATCGACCCCGGCATCCTTGGCGATGCTGGCAACGGTCTCGCCCACTGTGGAGACAAATTCCGAGTTGATCTGCTCCTCGATGGTGCTTGCACCGGTGTCGGTAACCTTGGGCGCAATAGCACTCTTCTTCTCATTGACGTAGTACGTAAGCTTGGGCTGATGGTAGTTGCCGTCGAGCATCGAGACCAGGTTATCCGAGAAGTTCTTAGGGATTACGATGGCCGCATAGTACTCACCGCTCTCGACGCCCTCCTTGGCGACGGCCGCCGAATCGACGAAGGTCCAGCCCAGCTGATCGTTCTCCTTGAGCTGATCGACGACCTGGTCGCCCGCGTTGAGCACGCCCACCAAGTCGTTTTGGGTGCCCCGATCGTTGTTGGCGATGGCAATCTTGATACCCTGGGTGTTTCCGTACGGATCCCAGTTAGCCACGATGTTGTACCAGGCATACAGCGAGGGAATGACGCACACGCCCAAAGTAACCACCAGGGCGACGGGGTTCACGAGCAATCGCTTGATGTCGCGCTTAAAGATCGCAAAGGAGACCTTTGCGTTGGATAGTTTGCTGCCGAGACTCACGCTTGGACCATCCATCCTGTCGTTGAATCGAATCGTACTATCGATAACCATTGTACGTAAGCGCTTTAGCGTCTCAGAGCACAATGGTATTGAGTTTTGCGGGTAGCAATATACTACGAAGACGAATTAACGTACAGTTGTACAGTATCTTTAATTTCAGCAGGTCACAAAACCACAACCCGCACAAATTAGCAATTCAAATAGTCATCGGGGACGTTCTTAAACGACTGGTCAAACAAGAACGCCCCCAACGACTAGTTTGGACCACGGTAACATCGATGTTTTGGCAATGCCAGCGAGCGGGCGCCAGAGCGAACAAATTGGCATGAAAAGAGGACGGCATAGACCTTCTGGTCATGCCGTCCTCTTTGAATGACAAGTTGTCGCTCTGGCGCCCGCGCAGCGTCGACTGGTCCGCCGTTCGTTAGAACGGCGGAACTGAGGGCAGCGTCGAGCTGTTACGTGGTTTGGTAAAACCGCGTAACTACCTAACTACATCAAGTTGCAAACAGCTGCCGCGAAGGCAACGGGGTCCTCGGGGAGGATGCCCTCGACCAGCAGGGCCTGGTCATAGAGCAGACCGGAGTACTGCTTGATCTTGTCGGCGTCGCCTGCCTTCTGGGCAGCGACAAGCTTGTCAAAGACCGGGTGCTTGGCGTTGAGCTCGAGCACGCGTTGGCTCTTGGGCATGCCGTCGGGCGCGCCCTCGGGTCCCTTCTGGAGTACCTTCTCCATCTCGAGCGAAAGTGGGCCCTCGGTGGTGATGCAAGCGGGGGCATCGGTCAGGCGCGCGGAGACGGCAACTTTCTCGACCTTGTCACCGAGCGCCTCCTTCATAGCACTGAAGAGGTCCTCGTTTTCCTTGGTGGCGTCCTCGGCCTCCTTCTTCTCATCCTCGGTCGCCAGGTCAAGATCACCGGTCGCGACGTTCTTGAGCTCCAGATGACGATCCTCGACCTCGGGCTCGGCACCATCGGCCACAGCCTTCTCGGCAGCCTCGCGGGCAGCATCGTCCTCGTAGATCTTGGGCATATCGGCGGCAACGTATTCACGCATAGCCTGGAACGTGAACTCATCCACATCCTGCGTCAGCAGCAGCACGTCATAGCCGCGGTCGAGCACGCCCTTTACCACGGGCATCTTGGCCAAGCGCTCACGCGAGTCACCGGCGGCGTAGTAGATGGCCTTCTGATCCTCGGGCATGCCCTTGACATACTCAGCCAGAGTAATCATCTTCTGTTCCTTGGCAGACCAGAACAGCAACAGGTCGGCGAGCTCATCGGCCTTCATGCCATAGCTCGAGTAGATACCATACTTAAGGCCACGGCCAAAGTTCTCAAAGAACTTCTCGTAGGCCTCGCGGTCGTTGTCACGCATATCCTCAAGGTCGGCGGTAATCTTCTTTTCCACACGCTTGGCAATGGCCTTGAGCTGACGGTTCTGCTGCAGCGTCTCGCGCGAGATGTTAAGCGACACGTCGGCAGAATCCACGACGCCGCGGACAAAGTTATAGTAGTCGGGCAGCAGGTCGTCGCACTTCTCCATGATCAGGACGTTGGAGCTGTAGAGCGCCAGACCCTTCTCGTAATCCTTGCTGTACAGATCGAACGGCGCGCGGCCCGGCACAAACAGCAGGGCGTCATACTCGAGCGTGCCCTCGGCATGGAAGCTGATGGTGCGCGCAGGATCGTCAAAGTCGTGGAACGTGGACTTGTAGAACTCGTCGTAGTCCTTCTGCTCGACATCGGAGCTGCGCTTCTTCCAGATCGGTGTCATGGAATTGACGGTCTCAAGCTCCTGGTAGTCCTCGTACTCGGGCTTGTAATCGTCGCCGGCGTCCTCGGGCTTGGGTTTCTGGCGGCTTTTGGACACCATCATCTGAATCGGGTAGCGCACATAGTTGCTGTACTGCTGAATCAGGCTCTTGAGACCCCACTCGGTCAGGAAGCGATCGTAGGTCTCGGCCTCGCCGTCGGCATCGAGCTTCTCGTTCTCGCGCAGCGTCAGGATGACATCGGTACCGTGCTCGGCGCGCTCGCCGTCCTCGATGGTGTAGCCCTCAAGACCGTCGGATTCCCACACATGGGCGACATCCTCGCCATAGGCGCGGCTCACGACCTTCACGTGGCTGGCGACCATAAAAGCCGAGTAGAAGCCCACGCCAAACTGGCCGATGATGTCGACATCGGAGCCCTGCTGCTCGGCGTTCTCGGTCTTAAACTCCTCGGAGCCGGAATGGGCGATGGTGCCCAGATTGCGCTCCAGCTCCTCGGCGGTCATGCCAATGCCGTTATCCGAGATGGTAATGGTGCGGGCGTCTTTATCAAAGGAGACGCGAATGGCCAGGTCGCCCTGGTCGATCTTGACGCTCGGGTCCTGCAGGCTCTTAAAGTTGAGCTTGTCGACGGCGTCGCTCGCGTTAGAGATAAGCTCGCGCAGGAAGATTTCCTTATTGGTGTAGATGGAGTTGATCATGAGGTCGAGCAGTTTTTTGCTCTCGGTCTTAAATTGACGCATGTGCAGTCCTTTCGCGCTACCCCCGCCCGCAAAAACGGCCCGGTCGCCCGAGCCGCATCGCAGACCTGCTATGTTCAGACTTAGATTTTATAACCCATTAGCGCGCACATATACATACGGAATCGAAAAACTGTATGTCAGAGCGCTCTGATGCGCCAATTGCCAAGGAGTGTCCCAAACTGCCGGCAGGAAAGGAACGTCCCTATCTGCCATCTACGCGCTTGGCCATCCAAGCATGGGGCTGGCCCTCGTCTTCGTAGTCCACCGGGGCAATCTGCGTGTAGCCCGCCTTGGCATAGAGCGGCAGCACGTATTCCTGAGCATGCAGCTTAATGAGCTTGGCGCCGGCATCACGCGCGCACGTATCACTGGCCTCGACAATCTTGCTCGCCAAACCGCGACGGCGCATGCTCGGCAGCACGGCCACGCGCCCCATAATGTAGGTCTCCCCCGCCGCGACACCTTCGTCCAAGTCGCACGCCGGCGACACCGGAGCCTCTGCGTCAGCCGCGCGCTCAAGCTCTTCGGGAAACACGCGCGAGCAACCGGCAAGCCCGCCGTCTACATAGAGCGTCACATGAATGCAGTTCGGATCCTCGTCGATAGCGTCGAACTCATTCTCGTAGCCCTGCTCGTCCATAAAAACGACGCGGCGCACCAACGCCGCGTCATCAAAGCATCCCGTCTTAAGTTGAATATCCATGGCTGCCCTTTCATTCAATGCGAACGTTAGGGACAGATATTAGCGAAAATGAGCTCCGCGCACACTAAACTTCGCGCGAGCCTTCGCCAGGCAGTCGTAATGACCCACGTTATGGGCATCGCTCGCGATGAAGCTGTACAGGTTCTGATCGAACAGGCGCTGTGCCGGCTTTTTCTCGCGACCAAAGCGACCGCCGGCAATAAAGTCCGCCGAAGCCTGCAGCTTGCAGCCCATATCGACCAGGCGCTCCGCCACGCTTACATCCTTTTGAACCGCACGATAGCGCTCAGGATGAGCGATGATCACCTGGTAGCCACGACACTGCAAATCGTAAATCGTGTTCTCGTACTCTCTAAACGCATACGCATCGGCATGCGTCGAAAGCTCGAGCAGAAACTCGTTGGTCCCATCGAAATGCAAGTGCTCCGCGGCATCGATACCAAGCTCAACGAGCTTTCGATGGTTGACCTCGAAGCCCATCTGGAGCGGAAAACCGTCAGCGTTATCGCGCAGCAGCTCAAAGGCATCCCACATCTTGTCGTAATCAAAATAGGGATCACGGCAGTGAGGAGTGCAAACGATTCTGGTTACACCGGCCCGCTTGGCAGCCTCGAGCATCGCCAAGCTCTCATCGAGATCGGCGGCGCCGTCGTCTACACCCGGCAAGATATGGCAATGAATGTCACGCATAGGTCAGCCTTAATCAACTAAACGTTTGCTCGGTTGGTGAAGATGCCCTTTTTGGAAGTCCCCTGATCGTCGGAGCCCTTCTTAACCTTCTTACCGTCCTTGGTGTAGTAGGAGTAGTAGTACTCTCTGGTCTCGGTCTCGCAGTAGTTCATAACGGTACCGATGAGCTTGACCTTCTCGGACTTCTTAAGCTGACCGATGGCGTTGAGCGCCTCCTCGCGCTTGGTGAAATCCTCACGCACGACAAAAAGCGCACCGTCGGTCAGACTTGCGATCTCGGCAGCATCGATGAAGGTGCCGACCGGGGGAGCATCAAAGATGACGTACTGGAACTTGGCGGACAGTGCCTTTACCAGCTTGGCAAAGCGGTGAGAGACGATGATGTCGGCAGGATTGGGAATATGCGGCTCGGCATCGAGGAAGTAGAAGTTCTTCTGACCCGTCTCGACAATCGCCTGGTCAATAGAAACCTGCTCGGAAAGGACTGCATAGAGTCCGCCGCGGGAGCGGACGCCGAGCATATCGGCAAGGGACCTGCGACGCATATCAGCCTCGACCAGCAGGACGCTCTTGCCGCTGGTGGCGATAGCCTGGGCAAGGTTGATGGAAACCGTAGACTTGCCCTCGTTGGGAATCGAGGACGTGACGGTGATGGTGCGAATGGGGTCGTCCACGCTCGCAAAGCGGATGTTGGCCAGAAGGGTCTTGGCGGCATTCTGTACAACGAGCTTATCGGTGTTCTTTGCCTTAGCCATGCCTATTTACCACCTTTCATAGCCGGAATTCGGCCAACAACGGGAATGCCCAGGAGCTCTTCTGCCTCTTCGGCACCGCGGATGCGGGTGTTGAGCATGTCTGCCAAAACGACATAGGCAACTGCGATAAAGATGCCCGCGAGGAACGCGACAGCAACGTACAGCATACGCTTGGGGCCGCTGGGGGCTTCGGGGGTCTTAGCCTCGTCGATAACGTTGATGCTCTGGGCAGCGCCGACGTTCTGAGCGACCGTACTCACCGAGCTAGCTATGGCCTTTGCGACCTTAGCCGTCTCCTTGGCATCGGTGCCGGTAACCGAAAGCGTAATGACACGCGTGGTGGTCTCGGAGGAAACAGACACCTTGTAGTCATCCAGATCGGTGAGGCCCAGTTCATTGGCGGCGCCGCTCTTAACGCTATCGCTATCCAGCAGCGTGGCGATATCGTTGGAAAGCATCTGGCTCGCCGAGAGATCGTTGTAGCTCATCTGGCCGCTATCGTCGGTCTTGGCGAGAATGTACATGCTCGTCGTCGCGGTGTAGGTGTTGTCCATCGCAACGAAGGACACGATGCCCATGGCGATCGCGCAGACCACCGGAAGGGTGATGACCAGCTGAAGGTGCTTCTTCAGCAGCTGGAACAGTTCGAGAAGGGTCATGCAGCTTGCCTTTCATTTCCCCAGTTCGGATTGACAAAACTGTCCGTATGTTATCGCATCTTTTTACCGAGACCAAACTCTATACATAAGAAACAGGCTCTCCTGTAAAAATGTCGGAAGCAATCGTAAAATTGCACAACAACGCCGCACCCGAAAGTCAAATGCGGCGTCTACATCAATATCTATGTTGTATCGCTATGCGAATGGCTCGTCCTGCCGTATGGGAAACGTCACCGTAATGGTGGTTCCCACGCCCAACTCGCTCGACAGATCGAGCGTGGCGTGATGATACAGGGCCGCATGCTTGACAATGGCAAGCCCCAGACCGGTTCCACCGCGTGCCTTGGACCTACTCTTGTCCACGCGATAGAACCGCTCAAATACCTTGCCCTGTTCTTCGGGCGCGATACCGATTCCCGTGTCGGCGACCGCGAGGAACGGATGGCCTTCGTCGTTGGTGCCGCACTGCAGCGTAACCGTACCGCCGGGTCGATTGTAGCGGATGGCGTTGCTTGCCAGATTATAGATGAGCTCGTCAATCAAGCGCGACACGCCTTCGATAACCACAGGCTTGGTCTCATGACTTATCGTCACATTCGCCTGACGGGCGACCTGTTCAAGACGCTGCTCAACCGCGTAGATGGCACGCGAGAGCTCAATAGGCTCCGTGGACCCAATGGGCACCGCCTCGCCCTCAGTTGCACGCTCGGCCTCGTCCAAGTTAGACAGCGTAAGGATGTCGTTGACGAGCGCTGCCAAGCGGCCTGCCTCACGATAGATGCGACCGCCAAAGTTGCGCAGGTCGTCCTCGCCCTCGACCATGCCGTTTGCGATGAGCTCGGCATAGCCCGAAATCGCCGTAAGCGGCGTCTTGAGCTCATGGGTGATATTCGCCGTGAACTCGCGGCGCATACGGTCGTTGTCCGCTAGCACCGCCATTTGGCGCTTGAGTTCCTGGCGCTGCGACTCGATACGCTCGAGCATGGGGACCATCTCGGCATAGGCGTGCTCATAGCTACGGCGTGGGTGGTCCAAATCCACCTCTTGCAAAGGCGCGATGATGGCACGGGACTCGCGGCGCGCCATAAAAAACGAGAGTACCGCACCCGCTGCCGCGATAAGCAGCATCGGCGCCACCATCGACAGCAAAATCGCCGCAACGCCAGGCTGGGCCTGCGCCAAGCGGACAACCTGGCCGTTATCAAGGGCGACGGCGCGATACAGCATGATCTCGTCGAGCGTAGAGCTTGCGCGCTCCGCGGAACCCAAACCACTCTCAAAGGCCTCGATGACCTCGGGGCGATCGCCATGGTTGGGCAGTGTGGAAGGCGACGCCTCGTTGTCGTAGGCAACCGATCCATCCTTGTTAATCAGCGTGATGCGCAAGTCCTCGCGATCGAGACTACGCAAGAACGGGATGGGCTCCTGCTGTTCGTCGAGAGCGGCAGCAATGAGCTCGGTTTCCTGCGCCAGATTGGCACTCGTGGCATCCGCCAAGGTGTTTTGCACAAAGAACGCACCCAGCACCGTAAACGCCACGATAACCGCCATGGCGCAGACAAAGATCGTCACAAAAACGCGGTGCGACAGCGTATGTTTTCCCTGGGGGGCGAAGACCACGGGTTACTCCTCCGATGCGGTGGCCGCGGTGTCGTCACCTTCGGCACCATCACCGGCAGAAGGCTCGGCCAAGCGGTAGCCCACGCCGCGCACGGTCTCGATGGCGCTGGCATGCTCGCCCAGTTTTTGGCGAAGCGTCTGCACGTGCACGTCAACGGTGCGCGAACCGCCGTCGAAGTCCCAGCCCCACACGCTCTGCAGCAACGACTCGCGGGTAAAAACCACGCCGGGCTTGCGCATGAGGTACTCGAGCAGGTCGAACTCGCGCAGGGTGAGCTTAAGCGGCTCGCCGGCAACGGTCACCTCGCGATGGCTGGGCGAGAGCACGATGTCGCCCACGCTGAGCACATCGCTCGCCTGCTTGACCATGCCGCCGCGACGCAGCAGTGCGCGGCAGCGGCTCGCAAGCTCCATGAGCGAAAACGGCTTAGTCAGGTAATCGTCGGCACCGCCATCGAGCGCCATCACCTTGTCGAGCTCGGTATCCTTGGCGGTAAGCATCATGATGGGCACCGTCGCCGTCAGGCGATCGGCACGCAGTCGACGCATAATCGCCAAGCCATCGGTATCGGGCAGCATGATGTCGAGCAGGACGGCATCGGGTACCCGTCGCGCCACGGCAGCCTTAAACTCACCGTCGCACGAAAAGCCTTCGGCCTCAATCCCCTGCTTGCGCAGCGCATAGACCGTCAAATCCCTGATGTTGTCATCGTCCTCGACGTAATAGATCATGTTGAACCCCTTTGCGGCCGGCATGACCGCATCTTAACCCTAAAGGTACCTTTACTAGATGGTATCAGCCAAAACGCCCCGTCAAATAATCCGCCGTGCGCGGATCGGTCGGATTCTTGAAGAGTTGCGCGGTGGGCGCGTGCTCCACCAGCTCACCCAGCAAAAAGAATGCGACCGAATCGGAGATACGCGCCGCCTGCTGCATATTGTGCGTAACGACCACGAGCGTGCAGGTCTCTTTGAGCTCACAGGCCAGCTGCTCCACCACCAGCGTCGACACAGGGTCGAGTGCCGAGGTCGGCTCGTCCATCAGCAGAATGTCGGGCTGCACGGCCAGCGCGCGGGCGATGCACAGACGCTGCTGCTGGCCGCCCGAAAGACCCAGACCCGACTCTTTGAGCTTGTCCTTGACCTCATCCCATAGCGCAGCGCGACGAAGGGAGTCCTCGACCAGCTCGTCGAGCACGACGCGGTCGCGCACACCCATACCGCGCGGCCCATAGGCGACGTTGTCGTAGATGCTCATGGGAAACGGGTTGGGGCGCTGGAACACCATGCCCACGCGCTGGCGCAAACGGCAGATGTCGTAATCGCCCAGGATATCTTGACCATCGAGCGCAATCTTGCCCTCGATACGGCAATCCTTGATGCCGTCGTTCATGCGGTTAAAGCAGCGCAGCAACGTGGACTTTCCGCAGCCCGAAGGCCCGATAAATGAGGTGATCTGCTTGTCGCGGATCTTGATATTCACGTCCTTGAGCGCATGATGGTCGCCATAGAACAGGTCGAGGCCCTCGACGTCGATGCGCGTCGGCGAGGCGGCAAGATCCTCTGCCGTGGGGCGAGTCGCATCCCCAACCTCGCGCTCGTGCGCGGCCTCGGCCTGCGCTTCCATGAGTTCTTCAAGCTCCGTAGGCTCCACAGCCGCAGCAGCCGTCATACCGCATACCTCCACATCGATATCAATTCAGCAGTATCGATAGTAGAAATCGCGGCTCATATGCACGTGAGCGCATTGTCAAGTGTTTGTAAGGGCACGCTGGCTATGCGGCGGGCAGCTCGATGGTGAATATCGTGTGTTCGGGCGTCGATTCACATGCAACGGTACCGCCGTGCGCGCATACGATCTCCTTGGCGATGGCAAGCCCCAGTCCAGCGCCGCCGCGATTGGTCGCACGCGCCGCATCCAGGCGATAGAACTTCTCAAAGATCACCTTGAGCTTAGCCGCAGGGATAGGATCGCCCTGATTGATAAAGCGAACGCGCACGCCGCCATCGTCTTGGCGCCCGGCCTCAATCGTGATAGTCGAGCCCTCATAGCTATAGGCGACGGCGTTTTTCATGATGTTGTTGAACACGCGAGCCATCTTGTCGCCATCCACGAGCACCGTCAGGTCCTCGTGGATATCAACTTGGGCTTCCTTATGCTGCTCGTTGAGGATGGGATAGAACTCGTCAGCCACCTGAGCCAGCAGCAACCCCAGATCAACATAGCCGCGCGTGAGCACGATATCGTGGAAGTCAAAGCGTGTGATATCGAAGAACTCTTCGATGAGTGCATCGAGCCGGTGCGCCTTGTCGAGAGCCACGCCCGTAAAGTGCGCACGTTGCTCAACCGGCAGCTCAGGAGCCTCTTGCAGCAGCGAAAGATAGCCCACCACACTGGCAAGCGGGGTGCGTAGGTCATGTGCCAAGTACGTGACCAGATCGTCCTTGCGATGCGACTCGTCACGCAAGGCCTGTTGCACCTTGCGCTCACGGTCACGCACGCGGTTAAGGGCGCCCTCGACCTCCAAGAAGTCGCCGTCGATGTTGTCCCAGGTGTCGGGGTGATCGATCAGGCGATCTTGAATACGAGCGGCCAGCACACAATCGGCATGCTGCTCGCCCTGTTCGTAGCCCTGGTAGTACAGGGCGCGGCCACACAAGAACAGCACGCACGCGGCAAGCGCCAGCACAAAGCCAAGCATGTTGAATACAAAGCCGGCATCGAACAGCACCGGCCCTTCGATGCCGCCGAGCGCCATGGCGCCAATCGCCAACG
>URAQ01000014.1 GCA_900545875.1 uncultured Collinsella sp. | reverse complement strand
GAGGGAAAGGCTCAGCCGCCACCACACAGACCGCAGGGACGGGAGAAGCTATACTACTCTCAGTAGTTAAGGGTCGCGGATCCGCCGCGTCACCGCTCTCAACAGGAGGTCTTTGTTTATGGCAGATCAGAAGCCGGTTGTCGGGATCATCATGGGCTCCAAGTCCGATCTGGGCGTTATGGAAGGTTGCACCGCCGAGCTCGAGGCACTGGGCGTGCCCTATGAGCTCGTGATTGCAAGCGCGCACCGCACGCCGGCGAAGGTCCATGAGTGGGCCTCGACTGCTGCCGACCGCGGCATCAAGGTAATTATCGCTGCCGCCGGCAAGGCTGCTCACCTGGGCGGTGTCGTGGCTGCGTTTACGCCGCTGCCGGTCATCGGCGTGCCTATGAAGACGAGCGATCTGGGTGGTATGGACTCGCTGCTGTCGATGGTACAGATGCCTTCGGGCGTGCCCGTTGCCTGTGTGGCCATCAACGGTGCCAAGAACGCTGCCATTTACGCCACGCAGATTCTGGGCGCATGCGACCCCGAGTACCGCAAGGTTATCGAGAAGATGAAGCAGGAGATGGCTGACGCCTAAGCGCTCTGCCAGTCCATTTGTAGCATAAGGAGAGCCATGTCCGACTATCAGGGAAAGCGTTTTTCGGCTTCTCGGATTCCCGATCCAGCCAAGTCGGGAGCAGCCCGCGTGCCGCAGCAGGGTCGGATATCCTCTCCTCAGCAGCCACGCGCGCCGCGTCCCGTGACGCCGGCGAAGCATCGTCGTCAGGATGCACCTACTGCATATCGCCCTTCGTCATACAGCACGGCCAAGAAGTCACCTCGCTCTTCGGCGCATGCCGCGCCATCGAGCTATACCGAGCCGCCGCGCAAAAAGCGCCGCTCCGTCATTCCCATTCTGCTCATCATCATCGGCATTGGCCTGATCGTTGCTGCGGCCGCCATCTTTATCAACGCACAGATTGGCTACAAGCAGGCGAGCGAGTCATATCAAAAAATCGAAAAGCAATATGTGAGCGACAAGGACGCCAGCGGCGTGCCGGTTATCGACTTCAATGCGCTTGCCCAGACAAATCCCGAGGTTGTGGGTTGGATTTACGTACCCGGCACCAACATCAACTACCCCGTGGTGCAGACCAACAACAACTCCAAGTACCTCAACACGCTGTTTGACGGTACGGCCAATGCGTCGGGCGCCATCTTCTTGGATAGCGACGACACCGCGCCGGGCATGGTGGATCAGCAGACCACGATTTACGGTCATCACATGAACGACGGCTCGATGTTTAACGTGATTTCGGATACGACCGATCAGGCGACGTTCGCCAGCATAGAATACGTGTACTACATCACGCGCGATGCGACGTATAAGTTGCGCCCGCTGGCGACCAAGGTAGTCGAGGATACGTATGCCAAGGCGCGCACGCCCAACTTTGAAGGCGACGACGGACTGAAGAATTACCTGTCCGAGATGCTCGACGGTGCTTCTGCCGTGGCGAGTGACGCCACCGATCGTGCCGCTTCGGCAACCAAGGTCGTAACGCTTGTGACCTGCCGTTCGCTGTCATTTAGCAATACGCGCGCAGTCATGGTGCTCACGCCAGTCGAGGAATAAAGTATCCGGGAGCCCCGTCCCAAATGAGCTACTCGATGACGGTAAAAAGGAGAAATGATGCTTGAAAGCGGCAAATCGATGCCTTCGGTTGATGCTTGGCTGCGCGAAGCCAAGGCCGATGTTTCGGCGGCTGATTGTGGGATGTACCTGACGCACAACGGCGTGGTGCGTGCGACGCCTAAGTCCGAGGTGCGTGGGGTCGAGACAGATGGTGTGGCGCCTGGACATAAGGTGGGCGGCATGGTGTTTGGCTTCGATGCCGAAAAGGTGCAGGCCGCTATCGAGGCAACGCGTGCGATGCCGGGTATCGGCTACGTGCGCGTGTGGCTGGCGAGTGGCGAGCTTACCGTGGGCGACGACATCATGCTCGTGCTCATTGGCGGGGATATTCGCCCGCATGTGGTCGATGCGCTGCAGGCGCTCGTCGGTACCATCAAAAATGAGTGTGTGAGCGAGGTCGAGCGCGAGGCATAGGACTTTGCGATCAATTCGAGTCCATCTATAGCAAAAGCCCGTTGGCAGTTCAATCAGTCTGCCAGCGGGCTTTTCTGTGCGTTGGAAAATCTCGGCATTGCGTGACGCTACACGCGCGTCGCATCCTTGGGGCTCATGGTCATGCTCTGGAAGCGGTTTTCCATGTAGTCGTTATCAAAATATTTGCCGTAGAACTGCGCGACGGGAATATCCGGCTCCGTGCCGTTGACGCGCTGGTACCAGTAGTCGAGCGACTGCAGCGTCATGACGCCGTCGACCAGCATAATGACGGTAAAGATGACGGTAGCCGAGTAGCGACTCTTCCACGGAATCATGTTGATGAGCTTGAGCAACCTCGGCAGCAGCAGCTTGATCCAGATAAGGCCACCCAGGCCCCACAGGCAGGCAAAGCCCGTGCAGGTGCGTCCGCCCGTAAGGACGGCGAGTGGGTCGGGCATGCCGAACAGCTTCATGTGCGAGTAGCTCCACGAGACCACGCCAAATGAGGTCTGCATAAACCAGCCCACGAACACCTCAAAGCTCGCGCCGAGCACAGCGCTTACCAGGAAAATGATGATGGGGTTCTTTTTATAGAAGCGGTTGAGCACCATGGTCATGAGTACGGCGCCAAAGCCATAGATGGGGCTGAAGGGACCAAACAGCATGCCGGCGCGGTCCTGGTAGACGCCTGGGTCGTCGACCGTCATGTGCCAGATGTCCTCGGCGATCAGGCCGAGCACGCAGCAGACGAGGAATACCCAGAACAGGTTGAAGTAGTTGAGTTTGATGTAGCCCTCGCCGGTTTCATCGCGGCCGAGCATGCCCTCGGCGGCGGCGTCGCGGTCGAGCATCTCCTGTAGGCGGCGCTGCAGTTCGCGCTCCTGGCGAAGCGTAGGGTCGACGGTTGCCGAAAGCGCGATGAGGATACCGAGCTGAATAGCGGGACGAAGCAAGAAGAGCCCGATACCCTGGAGCATCACGTCGACCAAAAGCTCGACGACGGTGAATGCAATAAGGATGTAGGACAGGCGGGCGGCGTTGCGGCGCTGGTTTTTGATAAGGTCCAGGCCAAAGATGATCAGGATGACGGCACTTGCCGCAGAGAGCATGATGCCGGCGACGATGAGTCCAACCGAGACCAGCATATTGTCGCCGAGCTTGGCGGCGGCGTTGCCGTTAATGAGCGCGGTGATGACCTGCCACATAAAGGCGGCGACCGACGGGAGTGTGCCCACGCCGGACAGGATGCACAGGACGGCGTACACCTTAATGATGAGGGGAATCTTCTTGACCTCCGTGGCGCTGGGGACGCTGGGGTCGAGTCCGTTTCGATCCATACAGAACCTTTCTCGCTTTGTCCTAGATTACAAGGATACGCCGCCGACCTGCCAAAAGACAGGACGAACGTCCCAATTGCAACAATGCAACCCTCAACGGTGGACGCGGCGGCCATCTGGGGGCGTGGGCGCTTGCACTGGACAGACCAATAAAATGTTAGGCCGCAAAACGGATTATTAGCTCGGTGGGCTTTTAAAAAGCGCTGCTCATGCGCGGGGGAGCGCGTCGCGCCGTGCGTATAATAAGGCGGGTAACGCCAAAATACGAGGCTCTGAGGGGATGCCATGTCTCAAGAAACCATCCGCGCGGCCGAGCGTGCCGCGGGACAGGTGAACGCCATGTCGACGTATGATCCGGACTCTGACCAGCTGCATGAGGAATGCGGCGTTTTTGGTGTCTGGGCGCCCGATCGCGACGTGGCTCGACTGACGTACTTTGGCCTGCGTGCACTGCAGCACCGTGGCCAAGAATCGGCGGGAATCGCTGTTGGTGACGGCGGTACGGTTATGGTCCGCAAGGATCTGGGCCTGCTCGACCGCGTGTTCTCCAATGCCGACTTGTCGACGCTCTCCGGTCAGCTGGCCGTGGGTCATGTGCGCTACGGCACCGCCGGCGCCAAGAGCTGGGAAGCCTCTCAGCCGCACCTCTCTACCATCAATAGCGTCATTATCGCGCTCGCGCACAACGGCACCCTCGTCAACACCGACGAGCTGCGCCGCCAGCTGATCGAGCTGGGCGTGCCGTTCCTCTCCAACTCGGATTCCGAGGTCGCGACCAAACTCATCGGCTACTTTACTCAGCGTACAGGCCATCTGCGCGAGGGCATTCGCAAGACCATGGAGCTCGTGCGCGGCGGCTACGCCATGACGCTCATCAATGAGCAGGCGCTCTACGCATTCCGCGATCCGCACGGCATTCGCCCGCTCGTGCTGGGCAAGCTGGTGGACGAAGGTCTGGACCAGGCCGATGCCGCATCCGTTTCGCAGCTGCCCTCGCAAGACGGTGCCTCGACGGTCGACTCCGCCGTCCATGTCACGCGCGCCGGCGGCTGGGTCGTTGCCTCCGAGACGTGCGCGCTCGACATCGTGGGCGCCGAGTACGTCCGTGACGTCCGTCCCGGCGAGATTTTGCGCATCAGCGCCGAGGGTCTGGTATCCGAGCAGGGCGTGCCTGCAGCCGAAGAGCCCGCAAACTGCATCTTTGAGCAGGTCTACTTTGCCCGCCCCGACTCCATCATGAACGGCAAGAGCGTCTATGCCTGCCGTTACGACATGGGTCGTCAGCTGGCACACGAAGAGCCCGTCGAGGCCGACCTGGTCATCGGCGTGCCCGACTCCGGCCTGCCGCCTGCGGAGGGCTATTCGCACGAGAGCGGCATTCCCTTTGGCGAGGGCCTCATCAAGAACCGTTACGTGGGCCGTACGTTTATCGAGCCTACGCAGGAGTTGCGCGCCATGGGCGTGCGCATGAAGCTTAACCCGCTGCGCGACAACATCGAGGGCAAGCGCCTGGTCGTCATCGACGACTCCATCGTGCGCGGCACCACCATGGTGCAGCTCGTCAAGATGCTGCGCAACGCTGGCGCCAAGGAGATTCATATCCGCATCAACTCGCCCGAGGTCATCTGGCCATGCTTCTACGGTATCGATACCGACGTGCAGTCGCAGCTTATCAGCGCCAACAAGACGGTCGACGAGATTTGCGAGTATATCGGCGCCGATTCGCTGGCCTTCCTTTCGGTCGAGGGCCTGCTTAAGGTCATGCCCAAAGGCGGTTACTGCGATGCGTGCTTTACCGGCCGCTACCCCGTGGCGATTCCCGAGAGCTTTGGCCGCGACAAGTTCATGGAGGGCTTTAAGCCCCGCAACCTGGACAAGCCGCTGCATGTTGATGACGACGCCGTGGTCGAGAAATACGACGACCGCAGTTGGGAAGAGGAGCACGGCGAGGCCTAAAACCTGCCATGTAGGGACAGGTTTATTTTGGTAGGTTTTACCTGCTGTTTTGTTGATATGACGGCGCGTGCTGTTATGGCGCGCGCCGAAATGAACGCAACTATGAGCACCGTTTGGCGCCCGCGCGGCGCCACGGTAGTGGGAGAGGAAGGCTCAGATGAGCGACAGCAAGCATGTGACGTATGAGGATGCCGGCGTCGATACCGCTGAGGGCGGCCGCGCCGTCGACGCTATTAAGCAAATGGTTAAGGACACCAGCCGTCCCGAGGTCATCGGCGGCATCGGTGGCTTCGGTGGCTTATTCTCGGCCGCCGCGCTTAAGGATATGGAAGACCCGATTCTGATTAGCGGTACCGACGGCGTGGGCACCAAGCTCGTGCTCGCCCAGATCATGGACCGTCACGAGACGGTGGGCCAGGACCTGGTCGCCATGTGCGTCAATGACATTTTGGCTTCGGGCGCCGAGCCGCTGTTCTTCCTGGATTACGTTGCCATCGGTCACATTGAGGCCGAGCACATGGCAAAGATCATCAAGGGCGTGGCCGACGGCTGCAAGCTTGCGGGCTGCGCGCTCGTGGGCGGCGAGATGGCCGAGCACCCGGGCGTCATGGCCCCCGCCGATTACGACCTTGCCGGCTTCACCGTGGGTGTCGTCGACCGTCCCAAGATGCTCGACCCCGCGAACGTTCGCCCCGGCGATGTGATCCTGGGCCTGCCTTCTACCGGCGTGCATTCCAACGGTTACTCGCTCGTGCGCAAGGTTATCGGTGTCGACGGCATCAAGCCGGGCACGCCCGAAGCTGCCGCTAAGGCCGAGGAGCTGAGCCGTCCGCTCGAGGAGCTCGGCGGCGCTTCGCTGGCCGACGCTCTGCTGGCCCCCACGCGCATCTACGTCAAGCCGATTCTGGAGCTGCTCCGCGGTGGCGCCAACGTTCATGCCATTGCCCATATCACCGGCGGCGGTATTACCGAGAACCTCAACCGCGCGCTCGCCGACGACGTCGATGCCGTGGTCACCCGCAACGGCGCCGAGATGGGCTGGGATGTTCCTCCCGTCATCACCTACGTGTCGCGTCAGGCCGAGCTCGCGCCCAATGAGGCATGCAAGACCTTCAACATGGGCGTCGGCCTGTGCCTGATCGTCGCCCCCGAGGACGAGGCTGCCGTGACCGAGGCTCTGGTCGCGCTGGGCGAGAAGCCGTTCCGCGTGGGCGAGTGCGTCGAGGGTTCCGGTAAGGTCGTGTACTCCGATGAGCGCTAACGAGCAGATGGCTGCCGCCGAGGGCCTAGGCTTTGTGTCCTACACCCGTCCGACCGGCACCGATACGGCCGAGCCGCTCAAGATTGGCGTGCTTATCAGCGGTTCGGGTACCAACCTGCAGGCGCTGATCGACCTGATCGCCGTCGGCAAGCTCAACGCCTCGATTGAGCTTGTGGTGTCGAGCCGTCCTTCGGCCAAGGGTTTGCAGCGCGCCGAGTGTGCGGGTATCCAGACACTCACGCTGTCCAAAGATGTCTATGCCGACCCCATCGCGGCTGACGAGATCATCGCGCATGAGCTGCTCGAGCGCGGCTGCGAGTACGTGGTGATGGCCGGCTACATGCGCATGGTGCACACGCCGCTGCTGGCGGCGTTCCCCAATCGCGTGGTCAACCTGCACCCGGCGCTGCTGCCGAGCTTTACCGGCGCCCATGCGATCGACGATGCGTTTGCTCGCGGCGTCAAGGTGACCGGCGTGACCGTGCACTTTGCCAACGAGATCTACGACAACGGCCCCATCATCGCCCAGCGTGCGCTGGCTGTTGAGGAGGGCTGGGACGTCGACACGCTCGAGGAGCACATCCACGCGATCGAGCATGTGCTGTATCCCGAGGTCGTGCAGATGCTCGCCGACGGCCGCGTTCACGTGCTGGAGAACGGCAAGGTCGCAATTGATGCGCCTCGCGGCTAGTGGCGCACAGTACAATTTAGCCGAGTAGTCAGGGTGGTCATTGGCGCCAAGGCGCAAGTGGCCATCCTTTGTTTTAGGTAGTCACCTGCGACGATCTTCAATGACTAGTCGTTAAAGAACGTCGCAGGTGACAAGGTGAGAGAGGTGGGCCCATGGCGGATAACGAAGCATTGTTTACGCCTGAGCTGGTGTTTTTTGATTGGGAGTGTGCTACGCCGGATGAGGTGTTTGCGCAGCTCGAGGACGAGCTCGCTCCGCGCGGCTACATTGCCGAGGGTTGGCTCAACGCCGTCCGCACACGCGAGGATGCCTATCCCACGGGTCTCGCTATGCCGGCGGCAAACATCGCCATTCCGCATACCGATCCGGGATTTGTGGCCAAGCCCTATATCGCGGTGGTAAAGCCCGCTGCACCCGTGACGTTCAACGCGATGGCGGGCATGGGCGCCCCGGTGCCGGCGCAGATTGTCATCAATCTGGGCATTGCCGAGCCGGGCGGCCAGGTCGAGGCCCTGCAAGCGCTTATGAATATCTTTATGGATGCCGATGCCGCAGCCGATGTACTCGGCCAAACCACGCCGCAGGGCATGGTCGACGCCATCCGCCGCCACTTTTAAGGCCGGCACTGGGGGACCGTCCCTAACCGCCGGCAGAAAAGAAACGTCCCTAACTGCCAACTGCCAGACCTGTCCCCTTTGCACCAAAATGGTGCAGATTAACCTGTCCCCCATGCACCAGGTGTGTCGCGGGGGCTGCGTTGTGACACAATGGCGTTTGTTCGATTCGTGATGCGAAAGGCCAAACATGGCAAATAAGAAAAAGAACCCCGAGGTCGCGCCGACGTCCGAGCAACGGTCCCGCGCCGCCTCCAGCTCTCGCAAGAAGCAGCGCAAGACCTATGTGTCCAAGACCGTCAAGATTGTCCTGGTGGTCATCGGCGTGCTGGCGATGCTGCTCTCCGTCTCGGCCATGGCGTGCTCCGGCCTGATGTCGCAGACCGAAAGCGCCAGCTCGGGCTATAAGCTCACTGGTGGTGTGGCTGCCACTATCAACGGCACCAACCTCACCGAGGACACCGTGACCAAGCAGATCATGAGCATGCGCACGTCCTACGGCTACACCAAGGACGAGGATTGGGCACAGTACCTGGTCGACAACGACCTCACGCCCAAGAAGTACCGCAAGCAGCTCATCGACTCCTACACGCAGCAGATTCTGCTTCAGCAAGCGCAGAAGGAAAACGGCGTGACGGTGTCGGACGAGGAGGTCGAGAAGGCTTGGAAGGACGCGTGCAAGAGCGCAGGCGGCGCCAAGACTTTTAAGAAGACTCTCAAGACCTACGGCTACACCGAGGACACCTACAAGGACTCGCTCAAGGAGAGCCTGGCGCAGCAAAAGCTTAAGGATGCTGTGGCGCCCACCAGCAAGCCCAAGGACAGCGAGATCGTCGATTACATCAATGAGAACCTGTCCAACTACAACGATGCCCGTCGCTCGTCGAACATCCTGATCAAGGTTGATTCCGACGCTTCCGACGAGGACAAGGCTGCCGCCAAGGCCAAGGCGCAGGAGTGCCTGGACAAGATCAACTCCGGTGAGCTGAGCTTTGAGGACGCCGTTGAGCAGTACTCCGAGGACACCGGTTCCAAGGAGAAGAAGGGCGATGTGGGCTGGGATAAGCTCACCACTTTCGTCGACAGCTACCAGACGGCGCTCGAGGGGCTCAACAAGGGCGACGTGAGCGAAGTCGTCGAGTCGACCTATGGTTACCACATCATCAAGTGCACCGACTACTTCCATGTCGATAATCAGGTCGATGACATCAACCAGGTGCCCAAGGCCATCAAGAAGTACGTTTCCAATGTGGTGAAGACGCAAGCGGCCAGCACCGCGTACAGCGAGTGGCTGGAGCAGTACAAGAAGGATGCCGACATCACCGTTAACCCCATGCCCAAGGACGTGCCGTACAACGTCAGCCTGAAGGGCGTCACCAAGAGTTCGACCGACGATTCGTCGACGACTGAGTAATCATGGGGCGGCGCTCGTGTGAGTGCCGTCCGCACTATTGAGGAGGATTTGCAGATGACCAACGAAGAGCTGCAGAAGGAAATGATTGCGGCCATGAAGGCCAAGGACAAGGTTCGCCTGTCCATCATTCGCCAGGTCAAGGCCGAGGTGAAGAATATCGAGGTCAACGAGCGCCGCGATGTGACCGAGGAAGACGTCAACAGCATGATCAAGCGTTTGATTAAGCAGACGAGCGAGACGCTGGAGATGTCCATCAAGGCCGGCACCGACCAGGAGCGTACCGACAACCTGACCGAGCAGGTCAAGATTCTGGAGAGCTTGCTGCCCGCGCAGGTTTCGGGCGAGGAGCTCGAGGCTCTGATCGAGCAGGTTATCGCCGAGCTGGGCGCCACGTCCAAGAAGCAGATGGGCCAGGTCATGGGTGCCCTGGGCAAGGTCACCGGCGGCAACTTCGATAAGCCGGCCGCAGCAAAGATCGTCGGAGCCCGCCTCGCGTAGGGGCCGAGTGGCACACAGTTGAGGCTGAGGGGGCGTGGCCGTCATGGTCGCGCCCCTTTTTGCTGGGCTGGGCACTCATTGGGGACAGGCTTAAATGAGTGCCCAATGAGCAGGTACTCATTTAAGTCTGTCCCCAATGAGTGGGTGGAAGGTTGCGGGTTCTTTACGGGAATGTAGTGTGGGCTGCGGAAACGTGGTTCTTTCCGTACAATAGTTCAACTCATGTAAACGCAGGGAAGGGACATTCATGGCAGACATGATCGAGATCAAGCATCTCAACAAGTACTTTGGCGACCTGCATGTGCTCAAAGATATCAACCTCACCGTCAAACGTGGCGAGAAGCTCGTAATGATCGGGCCTTCCGGCTCGGGTAAGTCGACGCTCATCCGTTGCGTCGATTATCTGGAGGAGCCCACTTCGGGCGAGGTCGTCATCGACGGTACGCCGCTCACCAAAAAGAATCACCTGGAGATGGCTCGCAAGTATAGTTCCATGGTGTTTCAGCAGTTCAACCTGTATCCCAACATGACGGTGCTGGGCAACCTGACGCTCGCGCCCATCAAGCTGCAAAAGAAGAGCAAGGAGGAGGCGACCGAGATCGCCATCGCCGCGCTCAAGCGCGTCGGCATGGCTCATAAGGCCGGCGAGTATCCGCAGAATCTCTCGGGCGGTCAGCAGCAGCGTATCGCCATCGCCCGTGCCCTGTGCACCAAGCAGCCCATCATCCTGTTTGACGAGCCGACCTCGGCGCTCGACCCCGAGATGGTCCAGGAGGTTCTGGACGTTATGATCGAGCTCGCGCAGGAGGACATCACCATGATCTGCGTGACGCACGAGATGGGCTTTGCGCGCCAGGTGGCCGACCGCGTCATCTTTATGGAGGACGGCCGCATCCTGGAGGAGGGCACGCCCGAGCACTTCTTCGATAACCCCGAGAACCCGCGTTGCCGCGAGTTCCTGTCCAAGATTCTGCACTAGGCGCGGTGATGGACATGACGGATATGACGAGGGCGGCCATGTCGCGCCGTCACTTTTTGCAGCTGGCGGGCGCCGGCATGCTTGCGCTGACGGGGACCGTGCTTACCGGTTGCGGCGACTCCACCAGCGGCGAGGGCTCCGACAAAGGGTCCAAGCTTGCGGCCATCAAGTCGCGTGGCCATCTGAATGCCGGCGTTAAGAAGGACGTTCCCGGCTATGGCTATTACGACACCGCCAAGGGCAGCTTTGAGGGCATGGAAGTCGATTTGTGCTACCAGATCGCCGCTGCCGTCTTTGGCGTGAGCTACAAGGAGGCTCGCGCTCAGGAGCTTGTTGAGTTTACCGACGTAACGCCCAAGACGCGCGGCCCGCTGATCGATAACGGCCAACTTGACGTGGTCGCGGCGACCTACACCATCACCGACGAGCGCAAGGAGAGCTGGGATTTCTCGACGCCGTACCGCACCGACTACGTGGGACTTATGGTCAAGAAGCGTTCGGGCTTTACCTCGATTGAGGACCTGGACGGCAAGGTCATTGGCGTGAGCCAGGGCGCTACCACGCAGAGCCTAATCGAGCAGATGATCAAGGACAACGGCTTTAGCTGCAAGCCCGAGTTTAGGGCCTTTAGCGGCTACCCCATCATCAAGAGCTCCCTCGACGCCGGCAATATCGACGTCTTTGCCATGGACCGCTCCACGCTGGCCGGTTACATGAACGAGACCGTTGAGCTGCTGCAGCCCGAGGTTAAGTTTGGCGAGCAGGGCTACGGCGTGGCGACCAAGAAGGGTTGCGACCTTTCGGCCGTGGTCGATCAGGTGATTTGCGATCGTCTGGCCGACGGCTGGCTCGACCAAGAGGTCAAGACCTGGGGTCTTGTATAGGCGCATCGTCCAAGGAAGGAATCAAATGCTCGAAGGATTATTTGACGCCGACCGTTGGTCGACGACATTTCAAAACATGGGGCCCTTCTGGGAGGGCTTTGGTGTGACGCTGCAGGTGGTCGTTGCCGGTCTGCTGCTGTCGCTGGTGCTGGGCACGCTGCTGGGCGTGTTCTCTACCACTCGCTCGCGCGTGCTGCGCGCCATTAGTCGCGTGTACGTGGAGTTTTACCAGAACACCCCGTTGCCCGTGCAGGTGCTCTTTATGTACATGGCCGGTCCGCAGTTTTTGCAGGCCATAACCGGTGCCGACCAGCCGGTGCGCATTGCGCCGTTCGTGCTGGGCTTCTTGGGTGTGGGCCTGTATCACGCGGCCTACATTTCGGAGGTCATCCGCACCGGTATCGAGGCGGTTCCGCGCGGTCAGATGGAGGCGGCCCAGAGCCAGGGCTTCACCCGTGCGCAGGCGTACTGGTACATCGTGCTGCCCCAGACGTTCAAGATCATTCTGCCGCCGCTGTGTAACCAGGCGCTCAACCTGGTTAAGAACACGTCGGTGCTGGCGCTTGTGGCCGGCGGCGACCTTATGTACCGTTCCGACAACTTTGTGAGTCTGTACGGTTACCTGCAGGGATACATCGTCTGCTGCCTTATGTACTTCATCATCTGCTTCCCGCTCGCCATGCTGGTGCAGTGGCTCGAGCACCGCTCCAAGGAGCGTCCGCGCGGCGTGAGCCTGGCCGAGCTGGGGCTCGACAACGTAGAGGAGGCCTAGCGCATGGAAATCTTCAACGCGACCAACCTGCTCTACATTTGGGGCGGCTTTGTTAAGACCATCGAGATCTCGGCGCTGTCGATCTTTTTCTCGCTCATCTTTGGCACGGTGCTGGCGCTCGTTAAAAGCTATGCGCCCCGCCCATTCCGTATTTTGGTGAGCGCCTATATCGAGTTGTTCCGTTGCACGCCGAACCTGCTGTGGATTCTGTTTATCTACTTTACGGTGCAGGGTTTGGACATTGTGATTTCGACCATCGCCTTTACGCTGTTTACTAGCGCTGTTATGGCCGAGATTGTGCGCGGCGGCCTCAACTCGATTCCGCGCGGCCAGTTTGAGGCAGCGCAGAGCCAGGGCTTCGGTTTCTTTGCCACCATGCGCTACATCATTCTGCCTCAGACGTTTAAGACGATCATTCCGGCGCTGTTTAGCCAGTGCACGACCGTCATTAAGGACAGCTCGTATCTTTCGGGCATTAACGTGGCCGAGCTCATGTACACGGCAAACGTGGTGATGGCCCACGCGATCGACCTGTCGCAGGTGCTTATGCTCTACGGCCTGGTGTTTGCGATGTACTTTGTGCTCAACTTTGGTATCTCGCTGCTGGTCCGAGCGTATCAACGTCGTATCGTGGCAGCGTAGAATGTGACAAAGGGACTGTCCCTTTGTCACATAGAGAAAGGAGTCGCGATGAGCGATCTGGAGAATAAGAAGAATCCTGTGGTCATTACCATCGCGCGCGACTTTGGCGCCGAGGGCCACGAGATTGGTCGCATGCTTGCCGACGAGTTGGGGATTCCGCTGTACGATAACGAGCTGCTGGTGCGTGCGTCGCTGCGCGCGGGCGAGTCGCTCGACAAGATGGCTGCCTACGACGAGCGCCTGGCCGTGGAGAACATGGCGTTTCTGCCCGACCGCTACGATGCGCGTTCGTACTCGGACAAGCTGTTCCAAAAGATGAGCCAGGTGATTTTGGATCTGGGCGAGACTGAGAGCTGCATTATCGAAGGCCGTCTGTCCGATTACCTGCTGCGTAACAACCCCAACCACATTGCCGTGTTGGTGACCGCACCCTTTGAGGACCGCGTCGAGATCGTGCGCAAGAAGCGTGGCCTTAACAAAAAGAAGGGCGCCAAGCTGGTCAAACAGCAGCAGAAGGCGCGCGAGGCGTTCTATAAGCGCTACAGTGCCGGCAAATGGAAGATGACGAGCGGTAAGGATATCGTAGTCAACCGCGCCAAGCTGGGCCGCGAAGGCTGCAGGGACGTCATCGCCGCAGCCTACCGCTACAAGGTGGCGCAGCTCGAAGACTAACCGACCCAAACCACCACAAAAGTGCCTGTCCCCTTTGTGGTAGTCGGCCGGCATAGAAAAAGTCCCCGCCGGGCGTGTGCTCGACGGGGACTTTGCCGTTTGGTAGCTAGCGCTGCGGATGATTACTCGCCCAGTAGGCTCTTGGTGATGGAAGCGGCGGCCTTCTTGCCGGCGCCCATCGCCAGAATGACCGTAGCGGCACCGGTGACGATGTCGCCGCCGGCCCAGATACGGGGATCGGTGGTCTGGCCGGTCTCCTCGTCGGCAACAATGTAGCCCCACTTGTTGAGCTCCATCTTGCCGCCGATCTTCTTTGCGAAGGGGTTGGCGTTGGTGCCGATAGCCGAGATTGCGACGTCGCAGGGGATCTCCTCGATGGCGCCCTCGATGGGCACCGGGCGACGACGGCCGGACTCGTCAGGCTCGCCGAGCTCCATCTTCTGGACCTTGACGGCGCACACGGAGCCGTCCTCGCCAGCGACAAACTCGAGCGGGGAGACGAGCGGCAGAACCTCGACGCCCTCGGCCTTGGCATGGTGCAGCTCGGCGCGACGGCAGGGCATCTCGTCCTCGGTACGGCGGTAGGCGATGATGGCGTGCTCGGCGCCCAGACGCTTGGCGGTGCGGACGGCGTCCATAGCCACGTTGCCGCCACCAAAGACGACGACGTTCTTGCCGTGCTTGGTGGGGGTGTCGTACTCGGGGAACTTGTTGGCCTTCATCAGGTTCACGCGGGTGAGGTACTCGTTCGCGAAGAAGACGTTGGGCAGGTTCTCGCCGGGGACGTTGAGGAACTTGGGCAGGCCAGCGCCGGTCGCCACGTAGATGGCGTCGAAGCCCTGCTCGAACAGCTCCTCGGCCGTGGCCATGTTGCCCACGACGGAGTTGTACTCAAACTTGACGCCCATGTCCTCCAGGCCGTCAATCTCGCGCTTGACGACCGCCTTGGGCAGACGGAACTCGGGGATGCCGTAGACCAGCACGCCGCCGCCGGTGAAGAAGGCCTCAAAGACGGTAACGTCAAAGCCGTTGCGGGCGAGCTCGCCAGCGCAGGTGATGCCGGACGGGCCGGAGCCGACGACGGCGACCTTCTTGCCGTTCTTGGGAGCCATCTTGGGCGTGGAGGCGAGCTCGGGGCGGTCACCCAGGAAGCGCTC
>URAQ01000013.1 GCA_900545875.1 uncultured Collinsella sp. | reverse complement strand
GGGGAGGCGACCCCAATGGCTTTCTCATATCGTCTTTTGCTACCAAGCACGCCGTCAAATATGCCACCAAATATTGATCCAAGGTCCCCGTAGGGGTGCCGGCAGATTGCGCACGTCCTGGCCGATCGTGACCGCAACATGTTGGTCAAGCACAATCTTTTGGATTCTTTTGGCGTGAGCGGCTTGGTTTTGGTAGGATTTGTCAGCGGCTTGACTAAGGGGGTTTTATAACTGCCGTGCAGGTAGCCGTGTTGGTAACGTTTTACCGATTTGCCAAGAACCCCTCATAATTAATGCGTCTGCAAAATGACCAATTGCTTTGACCTGCTGAAACACTATATGTTGTGTTTGACCTAAAAAAAGAATACAGGATATAGATGCCTCTTTGTCGTATGATAGATGGCGGACAGAGAACGAGGACCTTATTCGCCCCATTTGGATGGATCTTCGAGCCCCTTGATTGGCTGCGAGGATTGTCCGCATGAGGGCCTATGGTTTTCGAAAACACAGATTGCGCGACGGCGCCGCAAGACAGGGGCAAGCTCTGCCGGGCATCGTTTGGCTCTGAAGCGCAATACGATTTCGACGCGAAAGAGGCAAGAGGATGAAGATCATCAAGCGCAGCGGCACCGAGGTTGTCTTTGACATCGATAAGATCGTCAATGCCATCCGCGCCGCAAACTTGGAGGTCGAGGAGAGCTCTCGTCTTACCGACCGCCAGGTGGTTTACGCGGCACAAAACGTCGCCGAGGCATGCGAGAACGCGGGCCACACCGTGTCGGTCGAGGAGATTCAGGATCTGGTCGAGGACGAGATTATGCGTCTCGACTGCTACGAGGTCGCTCGCCATTACATCATCTATCGTTATGTTCAGAGCCTGAAGCGCCAGAAGAACACGACCGACGACAAGATTCTGTCGCTGATTGAGTGCAACAACGAAGAGGTCAAGCAGGAGAACTCCAACAAGAACCCGACCGTCAATTCCGTTCAGCGTGACTACATGGCCGGCGAGATCTCCAAGGACCTGACTCAGCGTGTGCTGCTGCCCCAAGAGATCGTGGATGCCCATAATGAGGGCCTGATCCATTTCCATGATTCGGATTACTTTGCCCAGCACATGCACAACTGCGATCTGGTGAACCTGGAGGACATGCTCCAGAACGGCACTGTTATTTCGGGCACGCTGATCGAGAAGCCGCACAGCTTCTCGACTGCCTGCAACATCGCGACGCAGATCATCGCTCAGGTTGCTTCCTCCCAGTACGGTGGCCAGTCGATTTCGTTGACCCATCTTGCCCCGTTCGTCGAGGTGAGCCGTCAAAAGATTCGCGGCGAGGTCGCCCGCGAGCTCGAGGAGCTCGGCGTTTCCGCATCTCCCGAAAAGGTCCGCGAGGTTGTTGAGGACCGCCTGCGTGACGAGATCCGTCGCGGCGTTCAGACGATTCAGTATCAGGTCGTAACTCTTATGACCACCAACGGCCAGGCGCCGTTCGTGACGGTCTTTATGTATCTTAACGAGGCCCGTACGCCTCAGGAGAAGCACGACCTTGCCATGATCGTGGAGGAGACGCTTCGCCAGCGCTACGAGGGCGTTAAGAACGAGGCCGGCGTGTGGATTACCCCGGCATTCCCCAAGCTCATCTATGTACTCGAGGACGATAACGTTCACGAGAATTCCCCGTACTTCTACCTGACCCAGCTGGCTGCTAAGTGCACCGCCAAGCGCATGGTGCCCGACTACATCTCCGAGAAGAAGATGCGCGAGCTCAAGCTGTCGAAGGGCGAGACCGCGGGCAACGGCGACTGCTATACCTGCATGGGTTGCCGCAGCTTCCTGACGCCCGACCGCTCCGGTAACGGATTTAACAACGTGGCCAACGCGCTGAACTATGACCCGAACAAGCCCAAGTACTACGGTCGCTTTAACCAGGGCGTTGTGACCATCAACCTGCCCGATGTCGCGCTGAGCTCGCATCAGGACATGGACAAGTTCTGGAAGATCTTCGACGAGCGCCTTGAGCTGTGCCACCGCGCCCTGCTGTGCCGTCATGAGCGTCTGATGGGTACGCTTTCGGATGCCGCACCGATTCTTTGGCAGTACGGTGCCCTCGCCCGCCTGAAGAAGGGCGAGACGATTGACAAGCTGCTCGTGGGCGGTTACTCCACCATTAGTCTGGGTTATGCTGGCCTGTATGAGTGCGTCAAGTACATGACGGGCCACAGCCACACCGAGAAGGAGGGCACGCCCTTTGCCATGGCCGTCATGCAGCGCATGAACGACAAGTGCGCGGAGTGGAAGGCCGAAAGCGATATTGACTTCTCGCTGTACGGTACCCCGCTTGAGTCGACGACCTACAAGTTCGCCAAGTGCCTGCAGCGTCGTTTTGGCATCATCCCGGGCGTGACGGACAAGGGCTACATCACCAACAGCTACCACGTCCACGTGTCCGAGGAGATCGACGCATTCGACAAGCTCAAGTTTGAGGGCATGTTCCAGCAGCTTTCGCCGGGCGGTGCCATCTCCTACGTCGAGGTTCCCAACATGCAGGACAACCTCAAGGCTGTCATCCGCGTGATGCAGTACATCTACGACAACATCATGTACGCCGAGCTCAACACCAAGAGCGATTATTGCCAGGTGTGCGGTTACGACGGCGAGATCAAGATTGTCGAGGATGACGGCAAGCTGGTGTGGGAGTGCCCCAATTGCGGCAATCGTGACCAGGAGAAGATGAATGTCGCCCGTCGCACGTGCGGTTACATCGGTACCCAGTTCTGGAACCAGGGCCGAACCGAGGAGATCCGCGACCGCGTGCTGCATCTCTAATAACCATCCCAGGCTGCCCCGTAGCGAGGCCCCGGGCCTTTACTCGCTATTTCGGACAGTCCTGGCTCACGACGGAGGCGCCACTGGCGCCTCCTGTTCGTGCGGAACTCATATCGAGCAAAGGCCCGGGGCCTCGCTACGGGGCAGCCAAGTTGATGTAGCTGAGATGCAGCATGCGGCCTGCTCACTCCTCGAAGTTCTTAGCGGAAATGAGTTGACTTGCAACAACGCTTTGCTTGCGATGGCGGTTGAGCTGCAACAAAGTTTTTATTGGACCTCGAACCCTATACTCGATGTTCGCTTCGTTCATTGAGTTACCCTTTGCATGAGGCCGGGACATATCGTCCCGCCCGCAGTTTCGCAGGCCGAAGGCCGAGAATGTTTGAGGACGGGATGATATGTCCCGGCCTCCCGGGAGAGTTACCTATGAACTACGCGAACATTAAGTATTTCGACATTGCTGATGGGGAAGGCGTTCGTACTTCTCTGTTTGTGAGCGGGTGCCGTCGCGGGTGCAAGAATTGCTTTAACTCCGTCGCGTGGGACTTTGCCGCGGGTGAAACGTTCGATCGTGCCGTCGAGGACAAGATTATCGAGAGCCTCGACCATCCCTTTATCGATGGCCTGACGATTCTGGGCGGCGAGCCTATGGAGCCCGAGAATCAGGTGGGGCTTGTTGACTTTATCGAACGCGTGCGTGCGGCCTATCCCGCGGGGTCGGGCAAGACCATTTGGTGCTTTACCGGCGACGTGCTCGAGGAGCTTATGCCGGGCGGTCGCCATCATACCGAGGTGACGAACCGTATCCTGGCCTGCCTCGACATGTTGGTGGACGGCCCGTTCGTTCAGGATTTGTACGATATCTCGTTGCGCTTTAGGGGCTCGAGCAATCAGCGCGTGATCGATATGAACGCTACGCGCGCCCGTGCTGAGCGCGAGGGCGTTGCGCTTTGTGATGCGGTTGAACTTTGGCGTGATGATCCGGTCTATTCGACCCATACTATGTAGCTTGTGGACCGATGCCGGAGGGCGTGGTACCATAGCGCGAACGCAAAATCGGAAAAGTGAGGCCCAGATGGTCGATCAGGAAAAAGTCGAGGCCGCCATTAAGCTGTTGCTTGAGGGCATAGGCGAGGACCCAACTCGGGAGGGCCTGCTGGAGACCCCGGCGCGCGTTGCCCGTATGTATGGCGAAATCGCCGTCGGTATGGACCAGAGTGCCGAGGAGCACCTGTCCAAAACGTTTGCCGTCGCTTCGAACGATTTGGTTATCGAGCGCGACATCACGTTCTACTCGCTGTGCGAACATCATCTGCTGCCGTTTTATGGCAAGGCTACCATTGGCTATATCCCCAACGGCCGTGTCGCAGGGCTCTCTAAGCTTGCTCGCACGGTTGAGGTTTATGCCCGCCGTCTGCAGCTGCAGGAGCAGCTGTGTGCGCAGGTTGCCGACGCCCTCATGGATTATCTCGCTCCCCAGGGAGCGATTGTGCTCATGGAAGCTGAGCATATGTGCATGACCATGCGCGGCGTGCAAAAGCCCGGCACCAAGACCGTGACGCTCGCTCGCCGCGGCGTCTTTGAGACCGACCCCGCGCTCGAAGAGCGTTTCTTTAGGATGCTGGGACGCTAACTATGAGAGTCGTCAACGACTTTACATCGAATACTGACGAGGGAACGCCGCGTCGCGGTTTTATGGCTTCGGGCCTGGCGCCTTTTGGCGTCATGCCTCGTATCGATTACATCTGTGCCAACGGCCTGTTCCGGCGCCACCTGGGCAACATTGCTCAGCTGGAATCGGGGCGCATCTTCTGCCGCCACGGTATCGACCATCTGCTCGATGTCGCCCGCATTATGTGGATCAAGAATCTCGAGGAACAGCTCGAGTTTGACCGCGAGGTCATCTACGCCACGGCACTTCTTCACGATATCGGCAAAGATGAACAGTACGAATCGGGTATATCCCATGATGTTGCAAGCGAGCGCGTCGCTGATGCGATTCTCGGTGGCATGCCCGATGACGTGGCGTTTGAGCCGGCCGATGCCGCAGCCATTAAGACGGCCATTCTGGGCCATCGAAAGCTGCGCGTGAACAGCCAACCGCTTGAGCGTTTGCTCTATGCAGCCGACAAAGCGTCGCGCGCCTGCTTTGCATGCCCCGCGCGCAATGCTTGCAACTGGAGCGATGATAAAAAGAACCTGTCGATTCGCGTGTAGTTAGTTTGCGCGGTCGGGGTTCTAAACGAAGGAGACGATCGCGATGAGTAACAAAAAACTGCCCGAGAATGCAACCAAGACTGAAGGTGCCGAGCTCGCACGCCGTGGAAGGGGCGAAATATCCACCGCAACGGCGGTGCCCCACGTGAGCTATGACGATCTGCGCCATGCCGATCGCATTACTATCGACGGTCTCGAGGTCTTTGCCAACCACGGCGTGTATCCCGAAGAGAACGCGCTGGGTCAGAAGTTCATCGTGTCCTTGGTGCTCTATGCCGACCTGCGTGCAGCGGGGGAGCACGATAACCTGGACGCCTCGATTGACTACGGCTCGGTGTGCCACGATGTCGATGGCTATCTGCGCGAGCATACGTTTAAACTCATCGAGGCGGCAGCCGAGGGTGTGGCCCAGATGCTGCTGCGTCGTTACCCCTTGCTGCTTGGCGTGCGTGTTAAGCTCGATAAGCCTTGGGCGCCCGTCGGTCTTCCCCTGGCAAGCTGCGGCGTCGAGATCGAGCGCGTGCGCTAACCGGTTCTAATACGTCTCTATGGGTGGCTGCTTGAGCCGCTGCGACAGCGCTCTATTGTTGGGGCAGTACCTGTCGAGCAGGGCGTGAAACCGCTGATTGTGGCTTGGCTCGAGCAAGTGGACGAGCTCGTGGGCGACAACCATGTCGAGACACTCGATGGGATAAGCGGCAAGTTCGCGTGCGATGCGAATGGCTCCGGTCTTGGGCGTGCATGATCCCCAGCGCGTTTTCATGCTGCGCACGGAGACGCGGGAAACGGCGACACTCATTGTGATTTCGTATGCGTGCACGATGTCGCGTAGCGCTGCGGTGACCTCGGTCGTATAAAGCTGGCTGATGTGGGCTTGGAGCTCGTCGGACGTTAGGCCGTCGAGGATTGCGCGCCGCTTGGCCTGTGGGCCTTCGTCCGATTCGTCGGTACCCATAAAGCTTGCGAAGGTGGCCTGCTTGGGCCGCGGCGCGGGTGATGCAAAGTTGTGATCGAGTGCATCCTGTACCGTGATGGGCTTGCCCCAAAGTGCAATGACGGACGAGGTGCTGAGCGGCTCTCGCGCCGTCGCCTGATGTTGCTCGCGCTTGGCAAGTCGGCTGACAATCCAGGTGCTGTTGCGCTTCACAAATGCCTCGATGCGCTCGCGGCTGGCGCCGAGCGGTGCGCTGGCGTGGACCTCACCGCTTGATGTGACGCGTAGGTTGAAGTTTTTGACGCGCTTTTTGGTAACGACGACGGAGATGGGCGTCCCATCCGGTCGGGATATGGAAATCGTAAATTGCTGCGTCAAAAGCGGTCCTTCAGATTGGGGACGGGCCGGCATGTCGACCGTTCGGCATGCCGGCCCGCTCAAGGGATGTGAAATTAATAACGCTCAAAGAAGGCAAGCGCGTTGTCGCTACAGAGCTTCTGCATCACGGTCTTGCCAAAATGCTTGGAAAGCATGTTCTGGAACTCGGGCATCATGCTGGCATCGGAGAGGAAAGCGGGCACCGTGGCACCGTCCCAGTCGCCGCCGAGCGCGATGACGTCCTCGCCGCCCAGGTCGAGCCAGTGCTCGATATGTGCCGCCAGCTGGTCGAAGGTGACGTCTGCGGCGGTCTTGTCGGTTGCGTCGTTGGATAGGAACTCGCTGCAGTAGTTGAGGCCGACGATACCGCCCATGTCGCGAATGGTGCGGAACTGGTCGTCGGTGAGGTTGCGCTTGACGCTGCAGACGGTGCGGGAGTTGGAGTGGCTGGCGACGAAGGGACGCGTGGCGTGGGCGACAACCTCGTCAAAGCACTCATCGTTGAGGTGGGAGACGTCGAGTACCATGCCGGCGTGCTCCATCTGCGCAAGCGCCTCGATGCCGGCGGCGGTGAGGCCGGCGTGGGTATCGTGTCCGCTCGCGAGCGGTCCCTGCGCGTTCCAGCTGAGTGACGACATAAGCACGCCCAAGCTCTTGAGCACCTCGATCAGTGCGGGGTCCTCGGCAAAGAACGTGGCGTTTTCGATGGTGTGGATGCAAGCGACTTTACCGTCCTTGAGCGCGGGGCGAATGTCTGCGGCGCTGCGTACGTTGACCATGCGGTCGTGGTTGAGCATTGCCTGGCCGCTCATATGCGCCATGATTTGCGCCTGGAAGCGCGCGGCGTGGGCGGTGGGAATCTCGTCGGGGACAAACGTGGCGAAGCACTGTGCCCACGGCGTGTTGCCGATCTTTGCGAGCGAGATGGCGCAGGCGTTGCCCTCGATGAGGTCGAAATCTTGCGGATGCGTTTCGTCGCCGGGGAAATAACCGTCGGTGCCGGCGGTAAAGCGCAGGTCGAGATCGAGCGTGGCCCAGCCGATTCGGTCGGCGGTGTCGCAGTGTAGGTCAAATACGGGATATGCCATGGTTCCTCCGGTTGCAGCGTTTCTTTGCAAACTGTCATTGAATTGTATGACTAGGGTATAGTTAGCGCCATATGTTCACGGCGGCCTGCGTTGTGCGCCGCCCTTATCACGGAGGTTACCATGTCCAACCAGGGCAAGAAGGTCAAGACCCATTATCGCGGCACGCTCGACGACGGCACGCAGTTCGATAGCTCCTACGATCGCGGCGAGCCGCTGGAGTTCACCTGCGGTGCCGGTCAGATGATCAAGGGCTTCGACGCCGCTGTTGTCGACATGCAGGTGGGCGAGAAGAAGACCGTGCACATTCCTGCTGCCGATGCCTACGGCGAGCACAATCCCGAGATGGTTCTGACCTTCCCGGCCGAGCAGGTTCCCAACATCGAGCAGATCGAGAAGGGCATGAAGCTCTTCCTGTCCACGCCGAGCGGTATGCCCGTCCCCGCCGTCGTCATTGACGTGACGCCCGAGGCTGTGACGCTCGATGCCAACCACGAGCTTGCCGGCAAGGATCTCAACTTCGATATCGAGCTCGTCGAGGTCGAGGATTAGGCTATGCCTGCAAATCTGGTTTCGACAACGTGCCTCGGAAATCTCAACGACCCGTCCTATGAGCTTTTGCTTCGCCGGGAGCTGGGCGGTGTCTTTGAGGTCGATGAGCTACCGCTCGATTGGGACCAGGCTGATGTATGCGCGTTTGCGGGCGTGACGGAGCTGGGGCGCACGATCGATGTTCGGCCGGATGCTACCGACGGTGGTCGTCTTGCCGACGGTGACGTGCTCGCCATTGACCGTTCGGGCGTGGTGCCCGTGGCGGTTGTCGTGCGCCTGCGCAGCGCCGAGGTTTATTTGGTCGAAGTCGACCGCATGGATCCGATTGCACTCGCGCATGCGTGCTGGGAGATCGGCAACATGCATGCGCCGCTCTTCCGAGGCGACTCGGACGAGCATACCGTGCGCATGTATACGCCGGTGCAGCCTGTTTTGGGCCGCATGCTCCGGGGTGTCGAGGGTGTTCGGCTCTCAGTGGTCACGCGCGAGCTCGATGCCAGCCGGCGCTTTGCGTCGAGTGCGGCGGAGGTCGTCGTGAGCATGGCTCCCGACTTTACGATCGTAAAGAAGGCGCGCGGTTAACGTGCGTATGAGTAAGACGGACTTTGAGAGGCAACTATTCAAAGTCCGTCTTACTGTTGATGAGGTGCTTTGGGGGAAAGCATATGGGTCTTGAGGGAATCAAGCTGATTGCATGCGATTTGGACGGCACGTTGCTGCATCCGGGGGAGCGCGAGCCGCGTTCCGAGGCCTTTGAGCTTATCGATGAGCTGCATCGTCGCGGTATCGTGTTTATGCCGGCGAGCGGCCGTCAATATGCGAGCTTGCGCCACCTGTTTGCCCCGGTGGCCGATGAGCTCGCCTATGTATGCGAAAACGGAGCCCTGGTGATGAGCGAGGGACGTGCCGTTGTCAAGCGTTCCATGGAGCGCAGCCTTGCTATGGATATCGCGAATGCCGTGGTTGCGTATCCCCATGCCGACGTGACCCTTTCGTGCGAGGGGCACCTCTACACCATGGGCGGCAACGATGCGTTCGTCGACCATTTGCGCTATGAGGTCCACTGCGATGTGGCGGTGGTCGACCGTCCCGAGGACATCGACGAGGACGTCATTAAGATTGCCTTCCAGACGCCCGAGATGGATCAGCCGGCCGCGCTGGAGCATTTTGAGCGCCTCTTTGGCGACCGTGTCGACGTGATGACGTCGGGAACCGAATGGACCGACTTTATCGGCTTTGATTCGGGCAAGGGGTCCGCGCTTGCCGATTATGGTCGCGCGCTGGGGATCTCACCTAACGAAATGGTGGCGTTTGGCGATAACGAAAACGACCGCGACATGCTCAACGTGGTGGGCCATCCTTATCTAATGGAGAGCTGCAATCCCAGCATGCGCGGTGTCAATGACCGTGTCCGTTACGTGCACACGGTCGAAGAAGAACTGCGCCGTCTGCTCGCCGAGTAGGTTTTCGGGACATACCTAGAAATGTGCTGTTTGCTGTAGCGGATGGGCAAGTAGATTTGCACGCATGTCTCAAAGACTACTGGCAGTCGGGGCAGAGTCCCTCAAAGATGGTGTAGTGCGACGTGACGTTCCAGCCGATTTGCTCGGACGCTTTGGCGTCGAGCTGGGCATCGAAGGGGAGCGGTACGTCGATGACGCGGCTGCACGAGGTGCAGATGATATGCGCGTGCGGCTCGATGGTGCGATCGAAGCGACTGCCGCCCGGTGTCTTGATGGAGAGGATCTCGCCGGCGTCGGCCAAGAGATTGAGATTGCGGTAGACCGTACCGCGGCTGATTTTGTCATCCTGCGCGCGCACGGCGTTGTAGATCTCGTCGGCGGTGGGATGGTTATAGCTTTGGCGCACGGCGTCAAGAACCAGCTTTCGCTGCTTGGTATTCCTTCTTTGCACCGCCATGCGCCTCGCCTCTTTTCTATCAACGGTCGTAGGTAAATGATACCGTATTTAGCACACAATACTAATAATGAGGACTGAAACCGTCTTCATTGGCAAGTGGGGCTCGGGCCTGGGCATCTACGAGGCGAAAACGCGTTCCCATGCGCTCGTAGGAGGCATGAAGTGCCTCGAGATGAGATAGGATGCTTGCCGGAGCTCCCTGTATCTCCATCTCGACTGAGCCGTCTTCCATGTTACGTACCCAGCCGGTGAGTGCGCGTGCCTGCGCGAGGTTGGTGTTGGTAAAGCGAAAACCAACGCCTTGGACTTGCCCCTCCCAGCGCAGGAAATAGCGCAGGGGAGTGTCTTGAGTGGCCTCGTCGCTTGCGAGCACAGTAAGCCTGCGGCGCAGCTCGAGCTCGACGTTTGATGGTTTTTGAGGCTCTCGACTGCCGCCGGTGACGCTGGAGAAGAACGTATCGAAGAGGCCCATCGCTATGCCTGCTTGCCTGCGTCGGCCGGGAAGGTAATGCCGGCCTGCCGGCGCACGGCATCCATGATACGCAGTGAGACGAGCGTGACATCGCGGTAGTGGCCAAGCTCGTGGCGTCCTGCCGGGGTCTCCCAAATCTCTTCCTTAACGTTATCGATGCCGCCGATGGCGGTGATAAAGTCTGTGAGTTCGTATTCCATAGTGTTGCTCGATTTGGGCAGGTCGAGCACGCGGCCGTTCTCGCCCTGTTCGCGCGGTGCCTCGGTCGCCGAGCCGCGTACGACGTCGCCGCGATAGTCGATGCGGACGTTGCGGGGCGTGGACAGATGGTCGATCTGGATAGTGCCACGCTCGCCTTCTATCTGCGAGGGCAGCAGGTCATTCGTAATTTTGGAGTGCGCGAGCTCGACGGAGATGCGGCCACCGCCGTAGCTGGCGAGGATGGAACCGCAGCCGTCGATGGGGCCGTGCGTGAGCTGTTGCGTGGTGGGGTCGAGCAGAGTAGTCATGCTCGTAAGGCCGGAGGGCATGCCGAAAATCTCGACCATGGGCTCGACGGTGTAGACGCCAATGTCCATGAGGGAGCCCGAGGCCATGTGGCAGTCGAAGATATTGGTGGCGCGCCCCGCGAGAACCTCGTTGTAGCGCGAAGAATACTTGCCAAAGCGCAGTGAGGCGCGACGAATGGGCGCAATCTCGCCCAGGGCGTCCTCGACGGCGTGGAAAGCGGGGTCATGGAGCGGGCGCATGGCCTCGAGGGCCACGACACCTGCTGCCTCGGCAGCGCGGAAGACTTCCAGCGCCTGCGCTTCGGTGGCGCAGAAGGGTTTCTCGACGATGACATGCTTGCCACCGGCGATGCAGGCAAGGGCCTGCTCGTGGTGAAGTGCGTTAGGGCTGCCGATATAGACGGCGTCGACGTCGACGGCGGACGCAAGCTCGTCAAGTGCGGTGAAGTTACGCTCGCCGCCGTGTTCGGCGGTAAAGGCGGCGCCGCGCTCGGCATCGCGCGAGAGCGTGCCCACAAACGCGGCTTGGTCGTTGGCGTTGACGACTTGGATAAAGTCGTCGGTGATCATGGATGTGCCGATGGTCGCGATGCGCAGCATACGTCCCCCTTGCGTTGTTTGGTCTACAGGATGAGTGTAGCGCGTGGGGATATAAAGCTGCGCGAAAACGCTATTACAGGTCGCTCTCGTTAAAGCCGGTGTCGATATCGAGGTTGCTGCCGTCGGCCGCCGTGGTGGCGAGCTCATCGCAGCGCTCGTTGAGCTCGTGGCCGGCGTGGCCCTTAACCCAGATGAACTCCACCTTATGCTTGCTCTTTGCGGCAAGCAGGCGCTCCCACAGGTCACGGTTCTTAACGGGCTGCTTGTTGGCAGTTTTCCACCCGCGCTTTTTCCAGCCGTCGATCCAGTGTTTATTGAAAGCGTTGACGACGTACTGCGAATCGGAATGGACCTCGACCTCGCAGGGGCGGTTGAGCGCCTCGAGCGCCACGATGACCGCCATGAGTTCCATGCGGTTGTTGGTGGTCTTGGCGTAGCCGCGTGAAAGCTCGGAGGTGAAGGTCTTGCCGGCGGGGTTGGTGTATTTGAGTACGGCGCCGTAGCCGCCGCGTCCCGGATTTGATCGGGCCGAGCCGTCGGTATAGATGATGACCTTCACGGGCTTCCTTTCGTTGGGTACGTTTCGTGTGAGTGACCATTGTAGCGCCATGCCCGCCGGGGGCTAGCAATCTACGATTTCTACCCCGTCTTCCGACAGTTAGTTGGCATGGATGATGCGGTTGAGCTCGTCGAGGTATTGCTGCAAGAGGGGAGAGGGCTTGCGCTCGTCGTGCATGATATAGCCTACGTGCATCGTTGGGGCGTCTGCTAACGGGATCGATGCCATACCCCATTGCATTTCATTGGAGAGGACACCGGTCGACAGGGTGTAGCCGTTCGACGTGATAAGTAAGTTGGTAAGTGTTCCGCGGTCCGAGATTCGTATGTTGCGGTCGCAAGGGATATAGCTAAAAGGTTCCTCGGCGTAATAGAAGGAGTTCGAGGTTCCCTGCTCAAAGCTGTAGCGCGTATATGGTGTGAGGTCGGCAAGGGACAGCTGCTGGCGGCGGGCAAGCGGGTGGCGCTCGCTAACGAAGACGTGGACCGTCGCGTCGAATAGGGGATGGAAGCTCGCGCGCGCATCGGCAAAAGCCTTCTGCAGAACGCGGACGTTAAAGTCGTCCAGATAGAGGATGCCGATGTCGCTGCGAAACGCGCGGACGTCATCGATGATCTGCGATGTGGTGGTCTCGCGCATGATGAACTCGAACTTGCTGTCGCGGCAGCGCTCGACCACGTTGACAAAGGCCTCGACCGAAAAGGCGTAGTGCTGGGCGGAGATGGCGAGGCGGGCTTGCGGGGTGCCGCCGTCCTCGTAGCGCGCCTCGAGCATGTCGGCCTGCTCTACGACCTGGCGCGCATAGCCCAAAAGCTCGGTGCCGTCGTTGGTGAGCGTGACGCCGCGGCTGGAGCGCGTAAAGATCTCCAGGTGGAGCTCCTGTTCCAGGCTTTTGACGGCGTTGGAGATATTGGACTGTGCGGTATAGAGGCGCTGAGCTGCGGCGTTGATCGAACCGGACTCTGCCACGGCGATCAAAAAGCGAAGCTGCTGGAGGGTCATCGGCGCCCGTCCTTTCGATAGTTATCTATAAAACAGATAACAAGTTAGCGCTTTTAAGTGATTGACCGACGGAAACAATGCTCGTACTATTCAAAACACACAAATGCGGTAGGTAATTAAGCCAACCACGGAACCGGGATGCGAAAGGAGGCCTGCATATGAATTGCTTACCAAGACGAATGCCGGGCTCCTGTTTGCGCCCGTCGGCGTGATCAGGAGACAGCGACTTACTTCTCTCTTTTTATTTACTTTTGTTCGATCAAGGAGATCATCATGAGCCAGTTCATCAACAACCCCGAGTACACCTTTGGTTTCGATACCCTGCAGCTGCACGTTGGCCAGGAGAGTGCCGATCCTGCATCCGACTCCCGTGCCGTGCCTATCTACCAGACCACGAGCTATGTGTTCCGCAACTCCCAGCACGCCGCCGACCGCTTTGGTCTTGCCGACGCCGGAAACATCTACGGCCGTCTGACCAACTCCACCCAGGGCGTCTTCGAGGATCGTATCGCCGCGCTCGAGGGTGGCGTGGCAGGTCTAGCCGTCGCCTCCGGTGCTGCTGCCATCACCTATACCCTGCAGGCCCTTGCCCAGGCCGGTGACCATGTGGTTGCCCAGAAGACTATCTACGGTGGCTCCTACAACTTGCTGGAGCATACGCTCTCCCAGTTTGGCGTCGAGACCACCTTCGTCGATGCTCATAACCTGGAAGAGGTCGAGGGGGCCATCAAGGACAACACCACGGTCATCTATCTCGAGACGCTCGGCAACCCCAACTCCGACATCCCCAACATCGACGCCATCTCCGAGATCGCCAAGAAGCACGGTCTGCCGGTTGTCGTCGACAACACCTTCGGCACCCCGTATCTGTTCCGTCCGCTGGAGCATGGTGCCAACATCGTCGTCCACTCCGCAACCAAGTTCATCGGCGGCCACGGCACCTCGCTGGGCGGTGTGATCGTCGACGGCGGTAACTTCGATTGGAAGGCGAGCGGAAAGTACGCCCAGATCGCCGAGCCCAACCCCTCCTACCACGGCGTTTCGTTTGCCGAGGCTGCCGGTCCCGCCGCCTTCGCAACCTATGTCCGCGCTATCCTGCTGCGTGACGAGGGCGCCTGCATCAGCCCGTTCAACGCCTGGGTCCTGCTCCAGGGCACCGAGACTCTGTCGCTGCGCGTTGACCGTCATGTTGAGAACACCAAGAAGGTCGTTGAGTTCCTGGCTGGTGACAGCCATGTTGCCAAGGTGAATCACCCGAGCCTGCCTGAGCACCCCGATCACGAGCTCTATCAGAAGTACTTCCCCAACGGCGGTGCCTCGATCTTTACCTTTGAGATTAAGGGTGGCCAGGAGGCCGCCTGGAAGTTCATCGATCATCTGCAGGTGTTCTCGCTGCTCGCCAACGTGGCCGACGTCAAGTCGCTCGTCGTGCACCCGGCTACTACCACGCACTCCCAGCTCTCTGCCGAGGAGCTCGCCGAGCAGAACATTACGCCCTCCACGATTCGACTTTCCATCGGCACCGAGAACGCCGAGGATATCATTTGGGATCTGAAGCAGGCCTTCGCCGCGCTGGACGAGTAAGGCGACTTGTGCAAGGACCCCTTGCGACTCGATAGGTATAACTGCATAAAATGCCTGCTCAAGGCGCCTGTGCGAACAATGGTTGCATAGGCGTCTTTTTTGCATAGAGAGGGCGCAAAAACAGGGTTTTTGACACGCTTTATGCATTCGAGTTGTGGAAAACTCCTGTTGAGAGGATGTGAGTTTTACGCAATTGACATGCGCCTTTTGAGTAAAACCGCAGGTCGCGATTTGCTCGGGGTACTATGCAGCGCGATCGAATCACACGCAGCTCAAACGCAGCAAAAACGCACTACGGAGGTTTCCAGCTACATGAGGATCGATTCACGAAAACCGAAAGCCGCCGCCCTTTCCGCCGCTCTGGCCGTGGCACTTTTGGCGGGCGCTGGTGCAACTGATGCCCACGCCGCAACACTGTCC
>URAQ01000012.1 GCA_900545875.1 uncultured Collinsella sp. | reverse complement strand
TCAACGATATGGCACCGTGGGGACACATGTATGTCAATCCTGGTCTAACAGAGCCTTTAAAAATCATTTTGAGAACGGGGCTTTGTCGCTGAGTAGTCAATTTGGGACGGGGCTATTTTAGCTGCCCCGACCGTCAATCAACCCAACCGGCGGCCCCCAGCCGGGGTAGCTAAAATAGCCCCGTCCCAAATTGACTACTCGCCAACTGCATACATGACAGAATGATTTTTTATTCCCCGTTCCAGAAAAATCATTATGCATAGAAAGTCATAATTATCATTTCGTAAACATTTCGATGAAATTAACGCCATGGCGCATACTTGCGGTTAAAATACCGCAAGGCCTAACTACCAACCTTTAAGCCGGTCCGGAGAGACCGGGAAGGAGAATTATGGCGAACAACCATACTGCGGGCACTGCTGCCCGCACCTTCGCGCCCAGCGAGCTTTGCCAGCGTATGCTGGCCAAAACCAGCAAGGGCACCTGCGGTCCCTGCATCCTGTATCTTGAGGATGGGACCATTTTTTATGGCCGTGCATGCGGTGCCGAGGGTACCGCGACCGGCGAGGTCTGCTTCAACACCTCGCTTGAGGGCTACTTTGAGGTCATGACCGACCCGAGCTATGCCGGCCAAATCGTAACCATGACCTATCCGCAGATCGGTAACTACGGCATCGACGAGACCGACGTCCAGTCGGCCTTCCCCGGTGATACCGCCCGCCCCGCGAGCGCTCCGGCTATGCGCGGCATGATCGTCCGCGACATGTGCGCCACGTCTTCCAACTGGCGCTCGGCCGTCAGCGTGCCGGAGTACCTGCGTGCCCACGGCATCGTCGCTATCGAGGGCGTCGACACCCGCGCTCTTGTGCGCCACCTGCGCGACAACGGCTCCAAGATGGGCATTATCTCGACGGAAATCTTTGACGTCGTCGAGCTTGCCGAGCGTCTGGCCGCAGCGCCGACGCTGGTGGGCGAGAACCTGGTCAAGACCGTGAGCTGCCCTGAGCCCCACGAGTTTGCAGCTGCCGACCTGCCCGCTACGCATGACTTTGCGCTTGCCCCTGCCGCCCCCGCCCGCCACAACGTGGTCGCCTACGACTGCGGCGTCAAGCGCGGCATTCTGGAGGGCCTCGTCCGCGCCGGCTGCGACCTTACCGTCGTGCCGTGGGATACGCCCGCGAGTGAGGTGCTCGACATGAATCCCGACGGCGTCTTTTTATCCAACGGCCCCGGCGACCCCGATGCCGTGGTGGAGACCTATGAGCAGGTGCAGCAGCTGATCGGCAAGGTGCCGGTCTTTGGCATTTGCCTCGGTCACCAGATGATCAGCTTGGCGTGTGGCGCCCAAATGGAAAAGCTTAAATTCGGTCACCGTGGCGGTAACCAGCCGGTTATGAACCTGGTGAGCCGTCGCGTGGAGATCACCGCGCAAAACCACGGCTTTGGCCTGCTGTTCCCAAGTCTGGGCAAACTGATTCCGGAGCTTTCCGGCGGCGAGACCGAGCATGAGGCCGACGGCGACCTACGCGCCTGGGTGCGTCGCGGCATCGCGCCGGTCGTGATGAACGAGCGCTTCGGCCGCATTCGCCTGACGCACGTGAACCTCAACGACGGCACCGCCGAGGGCATCCAGCTGCTCGATGCCCCGTGCTTCTCGGTCCAGTACCACCCCGAGGCCTCGCCCGGCCCCACCGATGCCCACTATCTCTTTACCGCCTTTACGCGACTCATGGACGGCGAGGAGAACTACCTGGACATCGACACCGCGAAGGACCGCCTTGCCGGCTGGAACTTTGCTGACGATGGTTCCGCCGTTCTACCGAACGGCGGACCGGTCGACGCTGCGGCTGCATCTGGCACATCATCTTGCCGTTCTGCTTCGGACGCGCGGGCATAAGCCCAGCGCGCCCTCGCATCACGGCAACCTGATGCACCAGCTGCACCCTCGCTGACTTTTCCAAAACATTGAGTCAGCCTCTCTAGGAGGTTTTAAACATGCCGAAACGTACTGACATCAAGCGCATCCTCGTCATTGGTTCGGGCCCCATCGTTATTGGCCAGGCCTGTGAGTTCGACTACTCCGGCGCCCAGGCCTGCAAGGTGCTCAAGGAGGATGGCTTTGAGGTCATCCTGGTCAACTCCAACCCGGCGACCATCATGACCGACCCGGGTCTTGCCGACCGCACCTATGTCGAGCCTATCACCGCTGAGTTTATCGAGCGCGTAATCAAGAAAGAGCGCCCGGACGCGCTGCTTCCCACGCTGGGCGGCCAGACCGGTCTGAACGCCGCCGTCGAGCTGGCGAAAGACGGCACGCTGGACAAGTACGGCGTCGAGATGATCGGCTGCGACCTGGCCGCCATCGAGCGCGGCGAGGATCGCAAGCTCTTTAACGAGGCCATGGCCGAGATTGGCCTGGAGGTCGCGCGCTCGGGCTATGCCTACAGCGTGGCCGACGCCGAGGCCATCGCCGAGCGCGTGGGTTATCCCTGCGTACTGCGCCCGAGCTTTACCCTCGGTGGCGCCGGCGGCGGCATCGCGCATACCCACGAGGAGCTCGTCTCCATCGTGAGCCAGGGCCTGGAGCTCTCGCCCGCCCACGAGGTGCTGGTCGAGGAGTCCATCGAGGGCTGGAAAGAGTATGAGATGGAGGTCATGCGCGACCACGCCGGCAACGGCATCATCGTGTGCTCCATCGAGAATCTCGACCCCATGGGCGTGCATACCGGCGACTCCATCACCGTGGCGCCGGCGCAGACCCTCTCCGACCTTGAGTATCAGCGCATGCGCGTGGCCTCGCTCGCCATTCTGGAGAAGATCGGCGTCGAGACCGGCGGCTCCAACGTGCAGTTTGCCGTGAACCCCAACACCGGCCGCCTGATCGTCATCGAGATGAACCCGCGCGTGAGCCGTTCGTCCGCGCTGGCCTCCAAGGCCACGGGTTTCCCCATCGCCAAGGCCGCCGCGCGCCTTGCCGTGGGCTACACGCTCGACGAGATCGTCAACGACATCACCAAGGCTACGCCCGCCTGCTTTGAGCCCACGATCGACTACTGTGTGGTCAAGGTGCCGCGCTTTGCCTTCGAGAAGTTCAAGGGTACCGACCCCACGCTCACCACGCGCATGAAGGCCGTGGGCGAGATTATGGCGATCGGCCGCACCTTTGAGGAGGCCTTTGGCAAGGCTATGCGCTCGCTGGAGGATGGCCACCAGGGCATTTGCGCCGGTGGCAAAGAGGGTGCCGATAAGCTGAGCGACGACGAGCTTGCTCAGGCCGTGGCAACCCCGACCGAGCATCGCATCTTCTTTGTGGTCGAGGCCCTGCGTCGTGGCTGGGACATCGCTCGCATCCATGCCATCTGCGATATCGATCCGTGGTACCTCAACCGCATCAACGATATGGTTCAGGTCCAGGAGAGCATCCGCGACCTGCGTGTGGAGGATATCGACGCCGACGCGATGCGCCTGCTCAAGCAGTACGGCACGAGCGATGCCGAGATCGCTGCGCTGACCGGCTCGGACGAGCGCTTTGTGCGCGCCTATCGCAAGGGTCTGGGCGTGGTTCCCAGCATGAAGACGGTCGATACCTGCGCTGCGGAGTTCTCGAGCGCCACGGAGTACCACTACAAGACGTACGAGAACATCTACCGCACGAGCCCGGATGCCAAGAAGTGCGTGGCTCCCGACGAGACCACGCCGGCGGACAAGCCCAAGGCGATGATCCTGGGCGCCGGCCCCAACCGCATTGGCCAGGGTATCGAGTTCGATTACTGCTGCGTGCACGCGAGCTATGCGCTGGCGGCCCGCGGCTTCGAGACCATCATGGTCAACTGCAATCCCGAGACCGTTTCGACCGACTACGACACCTCGGACCGCTTGTACTTTGAGCCGCTCACCTACGAGGACGTCATGGATGTCATCGATGTTGAGCGTCCCGACGGCGTCGTGGTGACGCTCGGCGGCCAGACTCCGCTTAAGCTGGCGCGCATGCTCGAGGAGAGCGGCGTGAACATTATGGGCACCAAGCCCGATGCCATCGACTTTGCCGAGGACCGCGAGCGCTTCGCCGCTCTGCTCGACAAGCTGGGCATCATGTATCCGCCGGCGGGCCAGGCCACCTCGTTTGAGGAGGCCGAGGCCGTGGCCGCGCACATCGGCTACCCGCTGCTGGTGCGTCCGAGCTACGTGCTGGGCGGCCGCGGCATGATGATCGCCTACGATGCCGAGCATCTGCGCGATTACATGGCAGAGGCTGCGCGCATTAGCCCCGACTACCCGGTGTATCTGGACCGCTTCCTGGAGGGTGCGATCGAGTCCGATGTCGACGCCCTGTGCGATGGCGAAGAGGTCTACATTGGCGGTATTCTGGAGCATATCGAGGAGGCCGGTATCCACTCTGGCGACTCCGCGACCTGCATCCCGCCGTTCAGCTTTAGCGAGAGCCTGCAGGCGAAGCTTCGCGAGACCACGCGCCGCATCGCGATGGCGCTGGGCGTACGCGGCCTGGTCAACGTGCAGTACGCCATCAAGGGCGAGACCGTCTACGTGATCGAGGCCAACCCGCGTGCCAGCCGCACCGTGCCGTTTATCTCCAAGGCCACCGGCGTGCCGCTCGCCAAGTGTGCCGCACGTATCATGGCGGGCGATTCCATCTCGAGCTTGGGCCTGCCGAGCGATGAGCGTCAGCTGGACTGGTTCTGCATGAAGGAAGCCGTTATGCCCTGGGGCCGTTTCCCGGGAGCCGACGTTATCCTGGGGCCCGAGATGAAGTCGACGGGCGAGGTCATGGGTATCGCCAAGAGCTATCCCGAGGCATATGCCAAGACGCAGCTGGCGATCGACTACAAGCTGCCCGATCCGAGCTGCGGCAAGGTGTTCATCAGCGTGTGCGACCGCGACAAGCGTCACATCCTTTCGGTCGCGCGTATCCTGCGCTACCTGGGCTTTGATATCTGCTCTACCGAGGGCACGGCGCGCGTGCTGCGCGGCGGCAACGTGACGTGTGAGGTCGTGGAGAAGATCAGCGGCCCGCACGACGGCGAGTGCCCCAACATCGGCGACCTCATCGCCGACGGCAAGATCGCGGTAATCATCAACACGCCGTACGGTCCGGGCTCGCGTGGCGACGGCTACCTGCTGCGTACCGAGGCCGTGCGCCGCGGCGTGACCTGCGTGACGGCGATGTCTGCCGCCAACACCTACGTGAGCGCCATCGAGGCGGTGCGCGAGGACCAGCAGGGTCACGGTAGCGCCAACGACATGGGCATGGACGTCATCGCCCTGCAGGACCTGCCGCAGCACACGGTGTAGTTGACCTGGCCGGCCGGGGCGGGAGGGGCCGAGATTTCCCCCTTCGCTCCGGCTGCAAGCAGAGTCGCTCAGTGGGAAACTCGGCCCCCTCTGCCCCGGCCTGCGGTGACTTGGTTGTGCCGTGTGCTGCAGAAGGGGCTTTGTGCGTCCGGTGGCAATCAGGGTTCCGGCAACGGTGGGCAGACATCCGGCGGTTCGAACGATGGCGCCCAGGCGGGAAAGCCCGCTGGTGACAAGGCTCAGGGTGGCAAGTCCGCTAACTCACTTGCGAGCACCGGTGATCAAACGGTGGCGACCGTCGCCGCGATCGGCGGCCTGGGTGCCGCGATCGCCGCAATCGGAGTCTTTCTTGCTCGTTTCCGCCGCAAGGAAGACTAGCGCGAGCGATTGACAATCGCACACGTTTCCCAAGAGGGCCGCGGTAACCGTCGCGGCCCTCACTTTACCGGAGCGGTCTGAGGACTCGCGTCTTTCGCTTCGGACTGCTGCGCAGGGTCAATCAGGCGGAGATCTCACCCGTGTCGGGTTTGCGATAGCTTGGCGAATATAATTACGCGAAATCTAGGATTTCTCAAAAACGCGAAGTAGATGATATATTGTACTTCGCGTTTTTCAGTTAATCTTAATTTTGCGAAGTGGATTGCCATGAGACTTATTAATCGACCGTTCTATATGGATAAGCTCTCCAAGGTGGCGGGTTCGCCAGACATCAAGGTGATTACCGGAATCAGGCGATGCGGAAAATCGAAATTGCTTGAGGCGTTTGCCAGCCAACTTCGTTCAAACGACCCCTCGGCCAACGTCATACACGTCAACTTCAATCTACTTGAGTTCGAGCCGTTGGCGGAATACCATGCGCTGCATACATATGTGGAAAAGCATTATATCGAGGGTTGCCGGAATATCGTCATGATCGACGAGGTCCAGATGTGTGAAGGGTTCGAGCGGGCTATCAACAGTCTTCATGCGTCAGAGAAATATGACATTTACATCACGGGGTCGAATGCCTTTCTTCTCTCAAGCGACCTCTCGACGTTGTTCACGGGAAGAACGGTGGAGATCGAGGTCTTTCCGTTTTCACTTGCGGAGTTCTCGGCGTATCACGAGATCACTTCTCCAGCCGAGGCCCTTGCTCGCTATGTCCGCGAGGGAGGAATGCCGGGTTCCTATATCTACCAGGACGAAAGGATGCGTTTCTCATACATCTCGGATGTGCTTGAAACTCTTATCCTGCGCGACATCAGACAAAAATATCGTATACGTAATGCGGAGCAGCTTAAACGTTCCTGCGAGTTCCTGATGGATAACGTCGGAAACATCTCTTCTCTCAAGGGAATGGCGGCTGAGCTGTCACGAGCGAACCTTAAGATAAGCGACAAGACGCTGGCTGTGTATATCGACTACCTGTGTGATGCGTTTGCGTTCTTCCGGTTTCGTCGCTTTGACGTCTCAGGAAAGAAATACCTGTCGACGGGAGATAAATACTACCTGGCCGACCACTCGTTTCGCTACGCCGCGCTTGGTACGAAAAAGCTCGATTTTGGCCATGTTTACGAGAATATGGTGGCAATCGAGCTTATGCGCCGCGGATGGGAAGTCTACGTGGGCGTTCTCTACCAAAAGGAAGTAGACTTTGTCGCCATCAGGCGTGACCGCCGTGTCTATATCCAGGTGAGTGACGACATTTCCCAAGAAGCGACGCTTGAGCGTGAGCTTGATCCGCTGCGACGGATTCGAGACGCCTATCCCAAGTGCGTCATCGCCCGAACAGGGCACGAAACGACTGATTGGGATGGCATCCAGGTCGTCGACCTGGCACGATGGCTTATGGGTGAATCAGGCGAGCTGGCCGTCTAGCACGCGATGACGCGGGCTGGAACGAACGAGCGAGGATTCCGTCCCGCGAGGAGGCCAATACGGCCCTCTTCGAGGGACGGAATCCTCGCTCGATCTCTTGGCGGGACATTTTGCTCGGTCGATGATCAACGGTTGGTGGAAAGCGATGCCTCGTCCGTGCCACTATTCCGTGATTGCTGGTATTTTCTGCATGCTAAAATGAATGCATAAAAGACTTTATATTTGGAGGTCTCGATGCCTGCTTTAAAGATGCTCGACAATCTTGTTCCCATCAGCGATTTCAGTCACGGTAAGGGTCCCGCTGCGTTTTCGAGAGTGAGCAACGACAACCCGGTTGTAGTTTTGAAACACAACAAGCCGGCGTTCGTTATCGTGACGCCCGATGAATACCGAGAGGCTAAGCAGGCGGAGGAGGACCTCGCCTTGTTGACGTTGGCCCTTAAGAGGACGGCTGCGACAAGCGATGATGAACTCGTTTCCCTATCTGATGTTATGGCAGAGTTGGGTGTGGGCCAGGACGAACTCGATCAGATGGATGAGGTCGAGTTTGAATGAGCGGGTACGAAGTCGCTTTCTACCCGGATACTCTCAAGGATCTCAAGCGTCTCGATGGTTCCCAGCGAAAACACGTGTTTAAGGCTATAGAAAGAATCAGAACGAACCCATTGCCGCAGAACGAAGGCGGATTCGGCAAGCCTCTTGGAAACAAGGCAGGCACGGATTTGACGGGCTTCATGAAAATCAAGCTCAGGGGAAGTGGCATTCGGATTGTGTACCGCCTCATTAAAATCAAAGGAAAAATGGCCATCGTAGTGGTAGGCGCTCGTGAAGACATGGAAGCGTACCGAACCGCCCAAAGGCGTGCGATTGATTTCGAGAAGTGGGCGGAAGAGGCTCTCTAACTTCATGGGCGAAAACAGGAATGCAGCGATGTGCTTCAGGTGTGCGAGTTTTGAAAGGCTCTGGTGATTCGGAGGTCCGCCAGAGCCTTTTTCTATCTGTGGACATTCCTCTTGGACAGTTAGTTCAGATACGTATTTTTCAGAGGACGTGTGGAGGCCAATTTGGGCACAATTGAGCTATTTTTGATAGTCTGGACCGACAAGGCCGCGCGGGCAATAGCGAGAAAGACCTATTATTAGATCTAAAGCGACTTAAAACCAGTTTGTTAGCGCCAATTAGCACCGCCAAAATATACGTATCTGAACTAACTGTCCACCACCCTCCAACAACCTCCTATTTCAAATCAAATCAGCCACCGTGCGTCATGGATATTCCCGGTGGGTCGCGGGGTGGCGGCTACGACTTTCCCTCAGGATAATTCGCGAAGCCCGTTTTCCGAGGAAAGGTATTGGTTATGTAATACCAGTTAAACAGTAAAACTATGCTTAAGTGGTATCTGGCTGGAGAACCAATTGGTATGGTTGATTAGACCCACTTCGCCATCTACGTTCATTTTTATACCGCTGGGAGAATTCCAAACTTAATTTGCGCAACTGCTCACGTATGCTGGTTCAACCTTATAGGTGGCTATCTGGTTACTACCAGTTGACCCCTTGGTAACGGGTGGGCCAATTGTACGGAATGTACCGAACACCCCCCCCGTTTGATGCGTTCGCCCATGCTGCGGGGCGCGCGTCCGCGACACTTCCGCATGTCGGAGGGAAGGAGTCCAGGTGCGTAGGAATTCCATTTTTACGAAACGATGGGTGAAGGGAAGCGCAGTCCTCGTTGCCACGGCAGCGACGCTCGTGTTCGCCAGTCCCCAGCAGGCGGTTGCCACGCCACTCAAGGGCGTCGAATCGGCGACCGTGTCTCAGTCTGCCTCGAACGTCGTTGACATCGATTTCGCCGGCGGCATCAAGGGCCGCATTACGTTCCTCGAGGACGGTATTTTCCGTTACAACGTTGATCCCAAGGGTGAGTTTTCCGAGTACGCAACGCCGCGCAGTAAGTCCCACACGGCTAAGATCCAGGCCCAGCCCGATGCCTCGGACACCTACAGCAAGCCGAGTGCGACGGTTGCCGACAAGGGCAACACTATCGAGATCAGCGGTGGAAAGGCGACCGTGATCCTGGACAAGGCGACTGGCAAGATGAGCATCAAGTCGGGCGACCGTGTCGTGGTCTCCGAGTCCGCGTCCCTCGACCTTGATAAGAAGGGCACCGTACAGACGCTCGCCAAGGAGAAGTCCGAGAACTTCTTTGGCGGCGGTACTCAGAACGGCCGCTTCCTGCACACCAACCAGACTATCGCCATCTCCAACACCAACAACTGGACCGATGGCGGCGTTGCTTCGCCCAACCCGTTCTACTGGACGAGTGACGGTTACGGCGTGCTCCGAAACACGTTTGCAGAGGGTTCCTACGACTTCGGTTCCACGGACGCATCAACAGTCACGACTTCGCACAGCGAGAATGAGTTCGACGCCTACTACTTCGTGGCGACCAATGAGGGCGCCTCGAACGTGGCGACCGAGATGCTGCAGGACTACTACAAGGTGACCGGTAATCCGGTACTGCTGCCCGAGTACGGTTTCTACCTGGGTCATCTGAATGCCTATAACCGTGATGGCTGGTCAACGACCTCGGGTCAGAAGAAGTGGGAGACCAAGGGCAGCAAGTCCTCGAGCAAGGAGGGCGACGTTAAGTACGAGTCTGGCATGGCGACGGGCTACAAGCTCGACGGCACGCTTGCGGCCGAGACGCTCAACGGTGAGGGCCCCACGGTCGATACCGAGAACATGAAGGCGACCGATTTCGACCGCCAATTCTCCGCCCAGCGGGTTATCGATGACTACGAGGACAACGACATGCCGCTCGGCTGGTTCCTGCCGAACGACGGATACGGTGCCGGCTATGGCCAGAACGGTTATTACAAGACCGGCGGCGTCAACTCCGACGGAACGAGTTCAGCCGAGCGCCTCAACGCCGTGCGTGCCAACGTCGACAACCTTAAGAAGTTTACCGAGTATGCTAACTCCAAGGGTGTGAGCACGGGTCTGTGGACCCAGTCTAACCTGGAGCCTGACAGCAACTCCGAGACCCCGTGGCATTTGCTTCGCGATTTCGACGCCGAGGTCAAGACGGGCGGCATTACCACCCTCAAGACCGACGTCGCTTGGGTGGGCTCTGGCTACTCCTTTGGCCTCAACGGCATCAAGACGGCCTACGATACGGTGACGACCGGCGCCAACAAGCGCCCCAACATCATCACGCTTGACGGTTGGGCCGGCACGCAGCGCTTTGGCGGCATCTGGACCGGCGATCAGTACGGCGGCAACTGGGAGTACATCCGCTTCCACATCCCCACGTATATCGGTCAGAGCCTCTCGGGCAACCCCAACATCGGCTCCGATATGGACGGCATCTTTGGTGGCAGCCCCATCATCTCCGCGCGCGACTACCAGTGGAAGACGTTCACGCCCTCTATGCTCGACATGGACGGCTGGGGCACCTACCGCAAGTCGCCCATGACGCACGGCGATCCCTACACGGGCATTTCGCGCTTTTACCTCAAGCTCAAGGCGCAACTCATGCCCTATATCTACACGAGCGCGGCCTCGGCGGCCAACATCGACACGGGCAACGGCGATACCGGCCTGCCCATGATCCGCGCCATGCTGCTCTCCGACAACTCCGAGTACGCCGCAAGCACCTCGACGCAGTATCAGTACATGTTCGGTGAGAACTTCCTGGTGGCACCGGTGTATCAGGATACCCAGGCAGATGAGAACGGCAACGACGTTCGCAATGGTATCTACCTTCCCAACTACGGCACCGACGAGAATCCCACCATCTGGATTGACTACTTCTCGGGTAAGCAGTACCGCGGCGGCCAGGTCCTCAACAACTACGATGCTCCGCTTTGGAAGTTGCCGCTCTTTGTAAAGGCCAACGCCATCGTGCCGATGTATGCCGAGAACAACAACCCCGAGGCCGTGACCGAGACTAACACCAAGGGCACCGATCGCAGCCAGCGTATCGTCGAGTTCTTCGCCACCGAGGGTGACGGCACCTTTACGCAGTACGAGGACGACGGCTCCTCCATCCAGAACAACACGACCGAGGACGATGCCTACGGCACGATCGACAACATCTCCTACGGCGAGCACGTGAGCACCGTCTACAGCTCCAAGGCCACGGGCGGCACCGCCACCTTTACCGCCGAGGCTTCGCAGGGTGGCTACAACGGCTACGACTCCAACCGCACCACGACCTTCGTGGCCAACGTGTCCGCCAAGCCTGCGAGCGTCATCGCCAAGAATGGCGGCACTGCGCTCAACGTGACCGAGGTCGACTCACAGGAGGCTTTCGACGCCGCGACCCCCGAGGCTGGCCAAGCGGTCTACTTCTACAACGAAAGCCCCAACCTCAACCACTACGGCAGCGATGCGGACAGCACCGAGGCCGAGAAGGGCGAGAGCTTCAACGACACTAAGATCACCACGAACCCCAAGGTCTACGTCAAGTTTGCGAAGACCGATGTCGCTGCAGCGGAGCAGACGCTCGAGCTGGGCGGTTTCGTGAACGCCGACGCCACGCTCGCGGCCGACCGCCTCAACGAGAACCTCTCCGCACCCGCGAACCTTGCTGCCCCCGAGGACGCCACGACCCCCACGAGCATTAAGCTCACCTGGGGAAAGGTCGATGGTGCTACCTCCTACGACCTTAAGGTCGATGGCACCGTGTTCGCCGTGGGCGATGCAGCGGAATTCACGCATACCGATCTTGCCTACAATAGCAAGCACACCTACCAGATCCGTTCGCGCAACGCCGAGGGCTACTCCCGTTGGAGCGATGTGCTCGCGGCGAACTCCGCACTCGACCCATGGCGGAACGTGCCCGAGGCCGAGAAGATCACCTGGGAGGGCTCGATCTACGGCAGCCATAAGGCCGATCTCGCCTTCGACCATGAGTTCCAGACGAGCGACGGCGGCTTCCACTCCGGCGGCAACGACCTGGGCAAGGCGCTCACCGTCGACTACGGCCGCGCCTACAAGCTCGACAAGCTCGAGTACTATCCGCGTACCGACGCCGGCAACGGCACTGTGACCAAGATGCGCATCGAGACGAGTCTCGACGGTGTCCATTGGACGAGCCAGGAGGTCGATTGGGAGCGCTCCGCCGCCTGCAAAACGGTGACGTTCGACGGCGCCGTGGCCGCACGCTACGTGCGTATGACGCCGCTCGCTTCGGTTGGTAACTTCTTCTCCGCGTCCGAGATCGCCATCTACAAGGCCGATGGTACGGACGGCTTTGCTGTGGGTTCCAACCTCAACAAGGCAACGATCTCCGATGGCGACTATTCCAACATGAAGAATTATCTGGGTCTCGAGAACCGCGAGCCCGATACCTCGACGTTCGACTCGCAGATTCGCGACCACTTTGCCGATCTCAACGGCAACGGGGTCTATGATGTCTACGACTACTCGTTTACCATGGCGGGGCTTGATGGCGGCACCAAGCAGAAAGGCAAGGTCGCCGGCAAGCTCGCGGTGATTCCGAGCAAGACCGAGGTCGATGCCGGCGATGAGATCACCGTCGATGTCTATGCGGCCGACGCCAAGAACGTCAACGCCCTGGGCGCGCTCGTCAACTTTAAGAGTGACCAGTTTGAGTTTGTGTCCGAGAGCATCTCGCAGGATGGTTCGACCGCCGGCATGGAGAACCTGTCGCGCGAGAAGGTCCAGTTCGCGGACGGCGCACAGACCATCAACCTCGCCTTTGCCAACCGCGGTGACGGCAAGCTCTACAACGGCACTGGCGCGGTGGCGAGCTTCAAACTCAAGGCCAAGACGGCCGGCAAGGTTGAACTGCCCTCGACGTCTTGGCTCATCGGTCCGGCGTGCGATGCGCTCGAGTTTACGAGTGACGGTACCGTGACGATGCCGGACGTTCCGCAGCCCACGGTTGCCGAGTACGGTCAGGATGCCTTCAACATCACGATGACCAACGACGAGCTCACGACCGACGACGGTTCCAACGTCGAGAAGCTTATTCAGCAGAAGAGCTATAACGCGCTGTTCGATAACGATGAGGGCGACAACGGCTTTGAGTTCCTGTGGAACTGGAGCGGCAACTGGGACAGCGAGGGCAAGCTTCCGAGTTACGTGAAGCTTCCCGCCACGATGACATTTGCCTTTAAGACACCATCGAAGCTCGATGCCGTTGAGGTCATCAACCGCGACGGCGGTAACGGCACCGTGCAGAAGATCAAGGCCGTCGTGACGTTCGAGGATGGCTCGACCCAGGAGTTCGCGGGTGGGGAGTACGATTCCTTCCAGGCTCGCTACGCCTTTGGCCTCTCTGCCGAGAACAAGGGCAAGAAGGCGACTAAGGTCGAGATCACGCCGCTTGAGGCATCGGGTGACCAGATGCTCACACTGCGCGAGATCAACTTCAACTACACGCAGGGTGTCGAGGCCATCGAGGGTATCGAGCTGGGCAAGAACCAGACCGAGTTCTTTGAGGGCGACGTTACGCTCGTCGACGCTAAGGCCACGCCCGAGAGCGCCGGCTACCCCTATGTGACGGTCGAGAGCTCCGACTCCTCTGTGGTGAGCGTCTCCGCTGTTCAGGCCGGCGATAGCGTGAACTACTACTTGCGTGCCAACAAGGCCGGCAAGGCAACGATCACGGTGGCGTCAGTGCTCGACCCCTCCAAGACCGCATCCTATGAGGTCGAGGTCAAGGCTGGTGTCGACACCTCTGCGCTCATGGCGGCGCTTTCCAAGGCCGCGGGCTACAGCGAGTCCGTCTACACCAAGGATTCTTATGCAGCTCTCACCGCTGCGGTCGAGGCGGCTCAGAAGCTTCTCGACGGCGGCCAGGGCAGCTATAGCAAGAAGGATGTCGCAGACGCTACGACCAAGATCGAAAAGGCAATCGACGGCCTCAAGATGCGCCCCGTTGATGAGAAGAAGCTCATCAACACGCCCGAGAACCGCGAGAACGTCAAGGTGACCGGCTTCTCGAGCGAGGCCGACTATGAGGGCAGCAACGCCGTCAACGCTCTTGACGGCGATGAGCAGACGCTCTGGCACAGCGACTATGCTTATAAGGCCGGTATGCCCCAGCACCTGACCGTCGACCTGGGCCGCGACTACGATCTCACCGACGTCACGTTCCTGCCGCGCCAGGACGGCGGCACGAACGGCGATATCTTTGAGGCCGAGGTGCTGGTCTCCGACACCGCCGACGGTTATGAGATGGGCACCGCCGCGTCGATGGGTACGTTTACCTTCGACAACGACGGCCGCGTGCTCACCGACCGTGGCGACTGGAGGCAGATGAGCTTTGGTGCCGCGCGCGGTCGCTACGTGACCGTCAAGGTGCTCCACGCCGGCGGTGGCAGCGTTGACGCCTACTGCAGCATGGCGGAACTCAAGTTCTACGGTGCGGCCGTTCCCGATCCGGTGGCGAAGGACGACCTCACTGCCGCGATTGAAAAGGTTGATGCCGAGGTTGCAGCCGGCGACCTTAAGGCCAGTGACTACACCGAGGCTTCCTGGACCGCGTTCCAGAACGCCTTGGCGAGCGCCCGCGCCATCCTGAGCGACGAGAACGCCACGCAGGACGAGGTCGACCAGGCACTCAAGGCGCTCGAGGATGCCCGTGACGCGCTCGAGAAGACCCCGGTGACCCCGGTCGAGAACCCGACCAAGAAGCAACTCAAGGCCCTGGTCAAGCAGGCGAAGGAGACTGACACCAAGGGAAAGACGGCCGAGTCTGTCAAGGCCCTGACGGATGCCATTACCTACGCCGAGGATGTCTTGGGTGATGAGAATGCTTCCGACGCCCAGCTCCAGGCGGCCTATGACCAGCTCAAACTGGCCATTGAGGGCCTTAAGGATGCCGACTCCGGCAACCAGGGCGGCTCGGGCAACACCGGCGGCTCGGGCAACCAGGGTTCCGGCAACGGCTCGAACGGCGGCGGCCAGGCGGGCAAGCCCGCAGGCGACAAGGCCCAGGGCGGCAAGAAGAACGGTTCGGCGATCCCCGTTACTGGCGATCAAACGGCGGCAACTGTCGCGACTGTCGGTGGCCTTGGAGCCATCATCGCTGCGATCGGTGCCTTCTTCCACCGTCGCAATAAGGCTGAGTAGTCCCAGCGACAACTAAGCAAACGTGCCCGCCGTCCCACCCAAGGACGGTGGGCACGCTTTTTTATTTCAGCCAACGTACGTCATAGCAATCCCCGGTAGGTCGCAGGGTGGCGGCTGAGCCTTTCCCTCGGGAAACTTCGCGAAGCCCAGTTCCCGAGGGAAAGGCTCAGCCGCCA
>URAQ01000011.1 GCA_900545875.1 uncultured Collinsella sp. | reverse complement strand
GTTCAGGTACACGCCGCACACGTACAGGATCTGGTCGCCGTCGACCACGCGGCCGCGCTCGTCCACGGCCAGGCAGCGGTCGGCATCGCCGTCGTAGGCAAAGCCCACATCCAGACCCTGTTCCACCACGTGGCGCTGCAGGCGCTCCATATGCGTGGAGCCGCAGTCGACATTGATGTTAAAGCCGTCGGGCGCGGCGTTGATCACGCGCACGTCGGCGCCCAGCGCGTCGAACACCGGCTTGGCCACCGAGGAAGCCGAGCCGTTGGCGCAGTCGATACCGATCTTGACGCCCTGCAGCGAAAAGTTCGCGCTGGCGATGAGCGAAGCAATGTAGCGGTTGCGGCCCTGCATGTAGTCCACCGTGGCGCCGATGTGGTTGCCCGTGGCCAGCGGCACCTCGCTCTTGCCATCGATGTAGTCCTCGATGAGCTCCAGTACGTCCTCGTCCATCTTAAAACCGTCGCTATTGACGAGCTTAATGCCGTTATCGCAAAACGGGTTGTGGCTCGCGCTGATCATGATGCCGCAATCGAAGCAGCCTTCCACGGTCTGATGCGCCACGCCCGGCGTCGGGATCACGTGCAGCATATAGGCGTCCGCACCGCTCGCGACCAGACCGCTCACCAGCGCCGCCTCGAACATATAACTCGAGCGACGTGTGTCCTTGCCCACGATGACGCGCGCCTTAGCACTGCGGTTGGCGCCGTAATACCAGCCCACAAAACGGCCAATCTTATAAGCGTGCTCTACCGTCAGCCCAACGTTGGCCTCACCGCGAAAGCCGTCGGTGCCAAAGTACTTCATGCGCTCTCCTTACAAAATAGGGGCGGACAGATTGCCTTTCCGCCCCAAAATGGTACTCGATTATCTGCGCTACCAGAAAAACCCTACGCCGACGCGCTGTCGCGAGCCGCCTGGCATGTAGGGGTCTGACGCAGCGTAAGCGGCTTGTCCCCCGCCTCGGCCGACGTGGTCAGCGTATACGTGATCGTCGTCGTCTCGCCAGCATGCAGGTCAACGGTGCCCGAATAGAAGGGGATTCCATGCCACGTAGCGGCACCAAGACCAAACTGGGTACCCTCAACCGTAAGGTCATTGATGTTGCCCCCCGTCGGGGCAAACAGTGAGACATTCAGGCGTTCGTCGTCACGCGCGGCATCGGGTGCGCTCGCCGCAACGTAGTCGGGCAGCTTGCCAGCCTCCTCCTGCGTCATGATGTTCGTCAGGGTAACGGTGATGCGATAGGAGCACGTGCCGTCACCGTTCTTGATGCCCTGGCCAATCTGCGTATCGGCGTTCAGGTACCAGTCGAGCTTGGAGAAGCTCAGGTTGTTAAAGTAAACGCCGGCAACAGGATCGGCACTCGGGTCATCCGGATCGGGCAGCGAAGCGTCAATGCCCGTCTCTTTGATGGCATTCTGCTCATCATCGTTTCTCATCCAAGCAATCAGGCGGCCCTCTTCGGCACCGCGCTCAACGGCGCTGACAAGCTTCGCAACATCGACATCGCCGATACCGCCAAGAATCTTGTCGAAGGCAGCGCTGGCGACGGATGCAAAGATGCCGTCAGACTCCTCGACCGGATAGTTCCAGTACACATCGTGCATGAGGACCTTTGCGGCGTTGGCGCCGTCGACAACCGTTCCGTCGGGCAGTGACACGTTACCGACCAGGCCCAGCAGATACTGCAGGAACACCGGGTCGATACCGATGACGCCATCAACGTCCTGTCCATACTGGGACTTCCACAGCGCGGCGACACGCTGCGAGTTGCGGGGCCAATCAGGCGAATAGGTATTGCCCGAGTTGTACAGGTTACTGTGGTTGCCGAACAGCGCCTCATCCTCTTCGTCGACGCTCTCGACTGCCTCATCCTCGCTGAGTCCAATGCGGGGAACAAACTCGCCAATCGACATCTGGCCGTCAGTGACCGAAATCAGGCCCTGCGAACCGCCAAAGCCGCCGCAAGCACGAATCTCGACGTTGTTCATGGCGTACATAAGGTAGTTGCGCGTCTGGCCGTTGGCGCCGAGCATCTGGGGAAGGACGGGGGCGACCTTCTCCGCCGCGTCAACCGCACCGTTGAGGGTGGCAAAGCCGTCCTTGGCCTTATCGACCAGCTCGGTCACCTGGGAAATATGAGTATCGCCAATGCCCTGAACCTTCTCGTTGGCGCTCTTGAACACCTTGGAGCTATCGGAAAGCGAATCGGCAACGGCCTGTAGCGCGGACACGTTAATCATGCCGTCCTGGAACAGCTTGCCGGGCGTGGCCTGCGAGAGGTTATCGGCCATGGGAACCAGCGCGTTGCTCGAGACATCGGACAGGGCATCAATCATGGTGCGGGCCGCATTGATATCGCTGCCATACACCGGGATAAACGAAGCCGCCGTCCACAGCGGGCTCGAGGTCTCCGCCTTCATGCTGTTGCAGAGCTCATCGATCTTCTTCGCGTCGTCAGGCAGCGTCGAAAAATCGCCCGACGTGACCTTGTCCTTAAGGCCACCGACAATCTCGACAGCCTCCTTCGCTTCGCTCTTTACGGTCTTTGCCGAGTTAAGCAGCATAAAGCCGCTTGCGCCAAGCGCAACGAGAAGCACCGCGACCGCAGCGGCAATAATGGCGCCGGTGTGACGCTTTTTGCGCTCGCCCTTGCGATGGCGATGACGGACCAGACCGTCAGAGGTCGAACTCGACGAAGCGTCGCTACCGTAGTTCAAACCAAAATCGTAATAATCTTCCTTGGAACCCGAGCCCGCAAACTCGGCACCGCTATCATCCAGGCGGGCGAACGTGCCAGTCTCGGAGGCGCCGGTGTAAATCGTGCCAAGGTTACCCGTAAGCCCCGCGCCACCGGCAGAGGGAGTATTGTTGGCGGCCTTGCCGGCATTAACGCTGCCGGCGCCATTCGCGGCGTTGGCAGCACCCGCGTTGTTCGCGGGTACCGAAGGAGCCCCGCTCGGCTGCGACGCGGAGGTTGCACTGTCCGCAAAGACATTTCCTCTTGCACGGCCGGTCTTTTTTGCCTTTTGAGACTGCTCGTACAGAGCGGTAAACATCGCCGTCTCGCCCGGGGACACGCGCTTACCGGAACCGCCCTGTCCAGCGCCGCCCGGCGTGCCGGCCTTACCAGCCCCGTTCGGACGCGGCGGAACTGCAGGGCGGCCGCTATCGCTGCCCTTAAAGTGATTACCAGCCATAAAGAAATCCTCGCAATTGAGTCGCAATGAAAAAATCCATAACGTTACCAGTTTATGGCATTTTGAGCATCGACAGCTAAACTCCAGACACGGACGTCAATTGGCGAAAATGCGGCACAACACCTTTTCTGTCTTGGCGGCGGCGCTAGCTACACTGTGAGGAACATCATCACGATGATCATGACAAAGCCGATAAGGTCGGTCGGCAAAAACACCGTGCCCAGCATAACGGCGCTGGTGATGGTCGCCGAAACCGGCTCCACAGTTCCGATGAGGCTCGCGCGCACCGAGCCGATGTCCTTAACGCCCTGCATATAGAGCATGTAAGCAAAAAACGAGCCGATAACCACGAACACCGCGAGCGCCTCGACGCCGGCAGCGTCGAGCGCCGGCATATGCGCCCACGGCTGCACGAAGACACATGAGACCACGCCCGCCGTGAGCATTGCCGAGCCCGTGACGATGGGGCTGCCGTATTCGGGCAGGATCTTGGCGGGAATCACCGCCATACACGCGGCGCTGACCGCACACATAAGACCTGCTGCCAGGCCAAGCGGCGAGATATTCAGGCTGGTAGGGTCGCCGCCGGTGGCGATTAAAAAGGTTCCACCCAGAGCCAGGCCAATGCCGATGACTTCGCGAGTACGCGGCATGCGGCGATCGGTCACGCAGGCGTAGCCCATGATGATAACGAGCTGCAGGCACTGGAGCACCGTCGCGGTTCCGGCATTGGTCAGGCGCACGGCCGAAAGATAGCAAAACTGGTTGAACAGCAGGCCAAAAGCGGTAAAGAGCAGCAGCTGCTTGCGATCGGCGGGTGTGGTCCAGAGCTTAATCAGGCGCTCGCGGTCGCGCGTAACAACCACGGCCATAAAGAGCAGGCCGGCGAGAATCTGACGCACGCTCATAAGCCACAAGGTGTCGACGTGGTAGGTATCGAACAGAAAGCTCGCGCTGGTGCCCGAAAAGCCCCAAAACGAACCGCCCACCAGCGTAGCCAAGACGCCCGTGATCATCTTGCGCGTCGAAGCGCTGTTCAGGCGGTCGCGCCATGCGCGACGGGTGTTGCGGCTGAGCTCGTCGGTGCCCTCGGGAACATCAATGTTCGATATATCGGTCATCGGCACCGAAGCCCCTGCGCCTTCGACCTGCTCGACACACTCTTTGCTCATTCCACTCCCCCGAAACAGCCTGGAAACAATTCGGCTTACCTTACCACGGCGAAGTCACCAGCTGGAGGCTTGTCCGCTTATCGGTAGGACAATTCCGCAGGCGTCTTTCCATAGCTCGATACCGCAATGGCCTTGCATTATGCGACAGCCAAATCGCGGCAGCAGGCTCTTTTGAAATGGATACGACAAAGCCCCCGAATTCCACAATGCAAGCGATTTTTAAAAATGTTCTTGCCACCGAGTTCAGGCTCCGTTATATTATCCCTTGCGCGCTTGCGCACCCTTGATCGGGCGTTTAGCTCAGGGGGAGAGCGCTTCCCTGACACGGAAGAGGTCAGAAGTTCAAATCTTCTAACGCCCACCAAATGTTCGCAGCTCAGAGGCTATGTCCTCTGGGCTGTTTTGTTTTATGTCGCCAAATCAGCTAGCAGCTCCAACCGCCCTGCCCATGCACAAAACCACGTCAGCGACCCAAGTGCCTATCCCGGCTGACTCCGCAGTCAATCAAAACCGCCCCAATAGCCACCGAGGCCGAGACCAACGCGTCTCGAACCCATCCGAGCCGCAACTTCTCAGCAAAACGCCGCGATGTCTGCGCCCTGCGGTATCCTTGAGCCACTTGCACCTGCAGCACCAAGGAGCCGCTATGCGCACCGAGCTCGATGTCCCCTTTTCGCACAAAGAAGAAGCCAAGGCGCTGGGCGCCAAATGGGACCGGACCAAGAAGATCTGGTATGTGCCCAGCGGCGTCAACCCCGAGCCCTTTGCCGAGTGGCTGCCCGGTGTTGACCGATCCGACCCCTCAGCACCGTATATATATCTAGTACTGGGCAAGCGCGAGTGCTGGAAGTGTCACAAAGAGACCTCGGTCGCGGCCTTCGGCATTCCCTATCGAACCGATAACGACAAGAGCATCGCCATCGCGCACACGCCCAACGAAGCCGGGCACATTGCCATCGACACGGCCAACACCAACGCACTCGCCATCGTGCCCGCTCTTGGCTGCGTGCCGGGCGAGATCCGCGACTACCTTCATAAGCGTTGCGGCTACAAGCCCGTAGGCGCGCGAGCCTCCAAAGCCCCGTCGCTCGGCAACACGTGCACCAGTTGCGACGCGCTGCAAGGCAGCCGCTATCTGTTCGAGGAGCCCTCGTCCCCGTTTGCCCTCACTGCCATCAACAAGCTGCCGGCACTGGAGTTTATACGCGTCGAAGTTGCCGGCGTCTTTGGCGTCCCGGCCACGCGTACCGACTTTGACCAGGCGCTCTTTACCTGGGCACGCGACCATCACGCCGAGTTCCACAAGCAACTCGGTGAGGGGATTTATTTGTAGGGGCAACATCGAGGTATCGAGGAGCAGGGGTTGATTGTTAAATAATCTCGAAACGCTACAGCCCCAGAATATGCTCCAGGTAGCCCTTGTTGAACCAGAACGATTGCTTCGTCATCCAGCGCCCGTCGGGCAGTTCGTAAGCATTCCTTGCGATGTCACCGATCTCTGTTCCATCGGCAAACTTGTAAGCCGCTTTTGACGTATGCGGGCGAACGTGAACAATTGGATTGTCCGCCATACCGGGCAGATTGTTAGTCACTTTGAGCTTTCCGCTCGCATCCCGATACGGATTGAGCTCAACGCCCTCACGTATTACCTTTCGCGTCTCATCCCAACAAGCTTTCGCTGGGCCTTCGATTTCGTTTTCTCCCATTGCCCAGAACAAACAACGATCGAGACGCAGCACGCCATCGTGGTCCTCACGGAACACAACGAAGAAAAAGCGATTGGTCTCAAGGCACGCATGAAGAGGCGACGTCTCCCAGTCTTCTTCAATCAAACGCTTGAACTCAAACGGTGGGAACGACATAGCCTGTTCGATGTGCCCCCTGTTGTTAACTCGAACAGTTCGGACGGAAATGCCTGCCTTGACGAATTCCTCGGCAGCATTGTTTTTGATTCCGAGCATACGATAAACGAGCGTTGTCCACTGCGCCTTATTGCCCGTGTACTCCAGTCCATACTGTTCGGCAATTTGACGATCGGTCTCACCGTAATGGCGCTCGATAAGTCCAGTTACGTAACTTTCGAAATCGATAGACTTGCCATCGTCCTGAACAATGCTCTCCCCGACTCGCGGAGCACCGAGGACATAAGTATGGAGCACATAGTCCATATACGAGCGCTTGAGGGAAAAGGCGCGACGCTTTGCGCGATGGCGCTCAATCTCGCCCGTATCGGTATTGAAGTATTCATAATACTGGTCCGCCCACATTGTGGCCTCAGTTGCGCCCTTCGTGCAAGCACCCAGATAAGTCGTCATGCCTTCTGAAAGCTCGTCCGCACGGCCATCCTGAATATAGGAAATGATCTTCTCGTAGTCGGCGCGAATGATTTTCATGTCCTCTTCGGGCAGACGAACCATGACCGCACGCTCAATGCGTTGGTCGTATTTATCGATGGAACGATCTCGGCCGTAGTAAATCAACAGGATATTGCTGAGCTTGGTCTTGAGGTGAGAACTGTCGTAGTCGAGCGAAACAGGTCGGTCATAAGGAATCATGGTCAGGACAAGGCGCTCGCCAGCAGACTTCCGGCCGTTCTTGAGCACATCAAAACACGTTGCCTTGAGCTCAACGCCCGCCTCGGGAAAGTCGGGGCGATCGTCACTATTGGCCTTGTAGCCAAAGTAACGTTCTTCGATAAGAGTGCCCATACCGCCTTTGTACTTCTTGGAGCCAAAGTCCTTGGGCGCACTCTCCCCCTCCGGAGCAATACCGAGCTCGAGAATATCGCGGAACGTCATGCCATCGAGATTGGCAGCATAGCGCTCAATACTTGAGGGGTCAGAAAAATCAGTATCGTCAAGCATGCGCTTGAAATCGAGGCGCTTCTTAGACACGGGATACCTCCGAAACTCGCAACTAACCTCATGGTAGTTCAGAGCAACTACTAACGCCCAGAAAATTGAGGTCTTGATTGTCCCCTCGATCGGTTATTGTTGTGACCACCATAACCGGACACAGCAGCGATTGGAGAAACGTGTCTGAGATTAATATTGCCGAGCTTTTTGCGGGCGTCGGTGGATTTCGTTTGGGTCTCGAAGGCTATGCCGACCCTAGACATCCCGAGTTTTATATGAAGCCCGCCGGCCCCTTCCGCACCATTTGGGCCAATCAGTGGGAGCCGCCCGGAACCAAGGCGCGTCAGTTCGCGGCCCGTTGCTACATGGATCGCTTCGGCAATGATTCCGTCGTCAACGAAGACATCAATAAGGTCCTGGAGCAGGCCGAGGCGAAAGAAATCGAAATCCCCGATGTCCAAATGGTTGTTGGCGGTTTCCCCTGCCAAGACTACTCTGTCGCGCGTCCGCTCAATCAGGCACACGGCATCGAGGGCAAGAAGGGCGTCCTTTGGTGGGACATCTATCACTTCCTCGAAATGAAGAAGCCCAAGTTCGGTCTCTTTGAGAACGTCGACCGCCTGCTCAAGTCGCCCGCGTCTCAACGCGGTCGCGACTTCGCCATCATCCTAAGCTGTCTTGCCGACCTCGACTACACGGTCGAATGGCGCGTGGTCAACTCTGCCGAATACGGTTTCCCCCAGCGTCGCAAGCGTGTTTATATCTTCTGCGAAAAGGACGCTGGCAAGGTTGATCTCGTTAATCGCATGCACAACGGCGTCATGGCTAAAGCCTTCCCCGCCATCTATCCCGACGAGATGTCCGAGCTCGACGTTTTGCCCGACCCCTACGAGAACTCAACTCGTTTTGGCGTCGGCCAAAAGACCTCTCAATTCAAGAATGCTGGCGTCATGCAGGGCTGTCATGTTCTGACCTGCGACTTTGCCGAGGACTATCACGGTGAGCGCCACGTGCTTGGCGACGTGCTTGTCGACGAGGCTGATGTCCCGGAGCAGTTCTACATCTCCGACGAAAAGCTTCCCGACTGGCGCTACCTTAAGGGCAGCAAGCGCGAAGAGCGCACTAACAAAAAGACAGGCTTTACGTACACGTATTCCGAGGGAGCCATGAGCTTCCCGGATGCCACCGACAAGCCGAGCCGCACCATCCTCACAGGAGAAGGCGGCACGGGAGCGAGCCGCTTCAAGCACGTCATCGAATGTCCCGATGGCCGTTTCCGCCGTCTTGTTCCCGACGAGCTCGATCAGCTTCAGGGATTCCCGAAAGGTTGGACCGATACGGGCATGACCGACGGCCATCGGGCCTTCTGCATGGGCAACGCACTCGTCACCGGCGTGCCCCATCGCATTGGCGAAGCTATGGTCGAAGTGTACGGCCTCTAAGGCAAGCAATCCGGAGCCGGCAGTTCACGCTGTCGACTCCGTTTTTCCACCCCACTTCCCCGTATACTGATGTAACACGTGTTTCATCCGGGCTTGTTGGGCCGGATTGTTCATGGGAGGGTCTTATGGCTGCTTCGAATCCGCCTAAGGGGAGCGTTTCTTCTTCGTCCATCAAGCCGGTTACGCGCAAGGCCGTGCGTTGCCAGCGCGAGGTCGCTTGGCTTGTCACGCAGGCGGCGGGCAGGCTCGTGGCGACCACTCAGGACGTCAACGCGCCTACGCCGAGCTTTGTGCTGGCAGCGGCGCTGGATTTCGTGCGCCAATTGGAGCTTGCCGAACAGGATGCCGGCGGCCACCTCGACTACCAGAATGTTATGGCGCCCGACCTGCAAACGTTCTGCCACATGGCCAAGTTGCCCGCCGCGCCCAATGCGCTTTCGGACGCAGGCTACATGTTTACGCTTTCGGGCGCGGACCTTATCCGCGACATCTATGCATACTGCAGCGAGCTCGCCGAGCGCCACGTCTTTGACGCGGCTGAAATCAAACCGGGAAATGTCATCAAGCTGGTTCTTAGGCTGTTCTTGATGGACGGGTTCGGGGCCATGCCGGCGTAAGCCGAGTCTTCAGCATCACCGTCGACTGAGCAACAACCGCTTTACCTTAGTGGGCGCCAATTGAGGGTCGATTATTGGGTCGCCTCGTCCACTAACGCATTTATTCCACGCGCTCTGACAGTCGATACTTGCGGTTGCGGCTCGTCGCCGGCGCCGTGGGCTCAAGCTCGCCTTGAGCAATGAGCGCGTTGACGCGCGACCTTACCTGGGAAATTGTAAGCCCCGTACGTTCTGCCAGCTCACGCGTCCCCAGCTCGCCGTAGTGTTTGAGTGCCGTCACAATTAAGCCCCCGCCATGATCGACCGGCTCGATCTTTGAACGGTAAAGTACGACCTTGAACCGATCGAACCCCGGGCAGAACAGGGGCTCGGCCAGACCATGCGCGCGCATGGCATCGATCATCATCGGGATGCCCGAGCCATTGCCCTCAGCCGGCGAACCTGCGCCATCCGGCAGCGGGACAATCGACATGAGTTTCACGAGCGTCGCGTTACGGCATCGGGAGCTGCCGTCAAACAAGTTCTCGCGAGTCTTTCCCCCGTAAAGGCCGCCAGGATTCGTCACCTCGACACGATCGTCAAAGACGTCGACGGCAATCGATTGTCCACAGAACCGATCCCCGTATTCTCGATGGATTACGGCGTTGGCGATTGCCTCGCGCAGAACCTCCTCGGGAATCTCCAGCGAGTCGACACGCGAGACGCCTTGGACGGTCGAGGTTCGCCGCAAATTCTTGGCGACGGCCGCGACAGCATCCGAAATCATCTCGCCCAACGTTCCCTCACAGATTGTGCGGTCCATGAACCTCAGCGACCCCGCCATGCCCTTCTGAGTTCCCGCATGGACAGCCACGTCAATGAAGAGCTTGGGATAGAACTGCTGAGGGTAGGTGCCCACAACTAGGAGTCCAGCCTTGGTGACATTGCCCTGGGAATCAAGGATATTTAGGCGCTCCAGCTTCGTTTGTTTGTCCGGCGCGCCGCGCATTGCCCGGGGCGTCAACGAGAAAGCCCGATCTATCGTACGGTCGACCAGGGCATCGTCAAGATTGTCCACGCCTGCACCAGGCACCGCATCGCGATCGCTGAGGCTCGTCTGCTCGTATGACGACAAGGACAGGACCTCGGTCGACGAAAGCGGCACGTCTTTGTCGTCGATGCGTTTGTAGCTGCCACCTTGAGCGCCCCGCTCTATGACATAGCAAGGCTTGCTCGACGGGTCGAGCTCCTCAATCGTGATGACCAGAACCACGGTGCCCTGGAGCTCCACGCGCTCAATGGTGTATTTGGGCGGATTGGCCAGCTTTCCGCGACCGCCGGCATCGCCCATGCCCGCCACGAATTGGTTGAGCACTTTCTCGGTCTCAAAGTTTGCAACTGGGACAAAACCCGCGCGCTCGCTCACTCCGAGTACGATGATGCCGCCGGCGGTGTTTGCGAAAGCGCTGACCGTTTCCCATACGTCGCGGGAAAGCGTCGTGGCGCTCTCCTTCACTTCGACGTTAAGATCATCCGAGCCCATACGCCTTAAAGACTCAAGCAGACCGGTCAGCTCGTTTTCGTTCATCTGCACGTCCTTTCGCTCGGTCCTGCGGAGAATGCCGCGGATAGATTTCCCTCGTCTCTCAGTTATCTCTCGTAATTATCTCTCATCTATCTCTCTATCTCTCGGCTTAGAGATAAGAGATAGATAGAGATGGAATGTCTACCATTTGCTTCATTTATACATATTTTTGCTGGTAGAACAATCGGTATTGAGACAATACCATGATTGCCCGTCTCTTTGCTGCTCAGTTATCTCTCATAATTTTCTCTCATCTTCCTGTCATCTCTCATATTAGAAACGAATGAGAGACGAGAGATACGCGAGTGATGGACGAGCGAGGATTTCCGAATATCCACTCTCGTTTGGCGAGTGTCCAATTTTCCACGCTCGTGCGGCGGGCACGCGAGCCCTTCGCCCAATCCGCTGGCATCGTCTCCAGTTCGCCGCAGGGTCGCGGCCCCATATGGGTATACTCTCGAGGATTCGACTCGATTCGCCCCCGCTGGGGCGTCAAAGGAGACTGCATATGCCCACCACCTCAACCGACCCGCGCGCCGCAGCCGCTGCACTGCTGGTGCCCGGCACTACCTGCCACGGCTTTGCCGTCGAGCGCCGCGAGACCGTGCCCGAGCTCGACTCGGACGCTTACGTGCTGCGACACACTGCCTCGGGCGCTCGTCTGCTGTACCTGGCGTGCGACGACGAAAACAAGGCCTTTGCCATTGGCTTTAAGACGCCGCCGGCCGATTCCACCGGCGTGTTCCATATTCTTGAGCACTCGGTGCTGTGCGGATCGGCCAAATTCCCCGTCAAGGAGCCGTTTGTCGACCTGATCAAGAGCTCCATGCAGACGTTCCTCAACGCCATGACCTACCCCGACAAGACCATCTACCCCGTTGCCACCACCAACGAACAGGACCTGTACAACCTGATGGACGTGTATCTGGACGCGGTGTTCAACCCAGCCATCTACACCAAGCCGACCATTTTTGAGCAGGAAGGCTGGCACTACGAGCTGGACCTGTCGGAGGACGCCGAGGGCGACGGCAACGCCGCGAGCCTGCACGAGGGCACGCTGCGCTATAACGGCGTGGTGTTCAACGAGATGAAGGGCGCGCTGTCCGACCCCATGAGCGTGCTGGACGACGCTGTCAACGCCGCGCTCTATCCCGACACCGCCTATGCGCACGAAAGCGGCGGCGACCCGCGCGCGATCCCCGCGCTCACCTACGAGCAGTTCCTGGACACGCACGCGCGCCACTACAATCCTTCCAACTCTTATATAACGCTCTACGGCGACCTAGATGTGGACCGCGCGCTGGCGTTTTTGGACGAGCGTTATCTGTCGCAGCCGAGTGCCGCGAGCTGCCGCATGGACGCTGCCGTCGCCGCCGGCGAGGACCCGTCCACGCTGGCGCCCAATCCGCTGGGCGTGCAGGCACCCGTGACCTGCGAGTACAAGCGCGTCGAGATGGCCACTACACCCGAGAACGCCCTGGTGGGCCTGGGCCTGGTGCTGGGCAGCGCGCTCGACCGCAAACGCACGATCGCGGCGGATATCCTGTTCGAGGCACTGCTGGGCTCCAACGAAGCACCGGTTAAGAAGGCCATTCTGGCCGCCGGCCTGGGCGGCAACGTGGTGAGCTACACCGCGGCCGAGAGCCTGCAGCCCTACGAGCTCATCATGCTGCAAAACGCGCAGCCCGGCGTGGCGCGCGAGCTGCGCCGCGTGTTCCAGGACGCCTGCCGCGACCTATGCGAGCATGGCGTTCCGCGCGAGCGCCTGGAAGCCATCATCAGCAGCAACGAATACGACCTGCGCCAGCGCGACTACGGTATCGCCGACGGCGTGGCCATTGCGTGCGACGCGCTGAGCACGTGGCTCTACGATGACGACGCCGCGACGCTGGCGCTCAAGTACGGCCCGGTGTACGAGGAGCTGCGTAGCGAGCTGGACGGCAGCTATTTTGAGGACCTGCTGCGCGAGCTGGTGCTGCAGAACGATCACATGGCACTGGTCGAGCTGGTGCCGGTGGACGCCGCCGAGGGTTCGGAGGGTGCCGAGGCCGCCGAGCTGGCAGCCAAGCGCGATGCCATGACCGATGCCGAGCTGGCCGACGTGGTCGAGCGCACGGCCGCGCTGCGTGCCGCGCAGGAGGCGGAAGACACACCCGAGGCCAAGGCCACGCTGCCGCGCCTGCGCGTGTCCGACATTGGCGAGGCGCGCCCCGAGCCGCCACTGGTCGTGGACACGACCGCGCCCATCCCCTGCCTGCGCCACGGCATCCCCACCAACCGTCTGGCCTACGCCATGCAGTATTTCGACCTGAGCTGCGTCGCGTTTGAGGACCTGCCCTATGTGACACTGCTCTGCCGCCTGCTTAAGCAGCTGCCCACGCGCGAGCACTCGGCCGAGGAACTCGATAACTTACTCGCCGGCAAGCTCGGCTTTTTGAGCTTTACGACCGAAGTCATGACGCAGCCCGAAGTAGACGGCGTGCGCCCCTACCTGCTGGTGAGCGCCGGCGCCCTGTCCGAGAAGATCGATGCACTGGCGAGTCTGCCGCGCGAGGTATGGTCGAGCACGCTTTTGGCAGACGCCGACGCCGACCGCATGCGCGACGTGCTCACGCAGATTCGCATTGGGCTTGAGCAGGGCTTTATCAACAACGGCCACTCGGCGGCACTCGGTCGCGCGATGAGCTACAGCTCGCCTTCGGCCGTGGTGCGCGAGCAGCTTTCGGGCGTTGATTTCTATCTGTTCCTGCGCGATTTGCTCGAGCACTTTGACGAGCGCGTGGACGGGCTGCGTACCAAGCTTGCCGAGCTGGCGGAGCGCATCTTTGTGGCCGATGGCTGCATGGCGAGCTTTACCGGCAGCGACGAGGACTTTGACGCGTACTGGGATGCCGCGGGCGACCTGGGGCTGGATGCGGGCGATGGTGCCGGCCGCGACGCGCTCGCGGTGCCGGCGCCGTGCGACCGCCACGAGGCTTTCGTGATCCCCAGCGACATCTGCTTTGCCGCGCGTGCGTGCGATCCGCGTCGCCTGGGCATTGACGTGACAGGCGCTTGGGCCGTGGCTGCCAACGCGCTCTCCTACGATTACCTGTGGAACGAGATTCGCGTGAAGGGCGGCGCGTACGGCTGCGGATTCCGCGCAGCCGGCGAGCGCCAGGCGGCGTTCTACACCTACCGCGACCCGGCAATCGACCCCTCGATTGAGCGCGTGGCGCGCGCAGGTGAATGGCTCGGCAGCTTTGAGCCCGACGAGGCCGCCTTTGAGGGCTTTATCGTGAGCTGCGTGAGCGGCATGGACGCGCCGGTGAAGCCGTACGCGCTCACCAAGCGCCGCAACACGACCTACCTGGCCGGGCTCGATCCACATGCACGCGAGGAGCGCCGCGCCCAGATGCTCGCCGCCACGCCCGGTAAGCTGCGCTCGCTCGGCGCCGACGTGACGCGCATCGCAGCCGAGTCGCCCACCTGCGTCTTTGGCGGCCGAGACGTCATCGCCAAGAGCAACGCCGGCTTCACCGTAGTCGACCTGTTGGGCTAACGCACAAAGGTAGATTTTTGGGACATGACCGAAAATCTACCTTTTTCTTTTGCCGCAGTCTGCCGATTTATCTCGATCTGTAACGCTAAGGCGGCAATATTGGCTCCAGATGTTACAAATCGAGACGTTTCCGGATGACGCCGGCCCTTTGTCTCAATCTGTAACATCTAGGTCCAATTTTGCCGAGTTACTGTTACAGATCGAGACGAACTGCCGCAGACGCCCACTCCACAGCACAGACCACCACAAAGATGCCTGTCCCCATTCTCAGTGGTGATTCGAACACTTGTTCTATACGCACACATGTTCTATAGTAGAGGTGCTTGCAACGACCTGAAATTGCAACTAGAATATAGTTGCAGAATGTGAGGCGGGATGACTCGATCCGATAAACTCATCGCCCAACTGTTTAGCTGCCCTTCAACTTATCGGTATGCGGATTTTTTAAAAGTCATGGCTTCATATGGCTTTGAAATGGACAGCAAAGGCAAGACATCCGGATCGCGCGTTCGCTTCTACAGGCCATCAGATGGCAGGATGTTCGTAATGCACGCGCCTCATCCATCTGACGAATTGACAGCGGGGACCATTCGAAACATCGTTCGCTTTCTGCAAGATGTCGGAGGTAGTCATGAGTAACGTTTTGGCATACAAAGGTTATTTCGCCCCGGTCGAGTTCAATGCCGAACAGCATGTGCTAACAGGTATGGTCGCCGGCATTAGGGACGCAATCGTATTTGAAGGCTCCACGGCTGAAGAAGTGGAGCAATGCTTCCACGACGCCGTCGACGATTACCTTGAGTTTTGCGCCGAGAAGGGCAAGGAACCCGAGCGGGCTTTTAAGGGCTCGTTCAACGTAAGAACGGGCTCTGAGCTCCACAAGCAAGCAGCGCTGGCAGCGGCAAAGAAGGGTGAGTCACTCAATAAGTTTGTGACTGAAGCGATCGCTGCGGCGCTGTGAAGCCAACGTCGAGTCGAAGCCGCCACACAGGGCGCCTTTGTGGCGGCTTCGACGTTTGCCCAGATAAAACCTGCCAAAATAAACCTGTCCCTTTTTGGTAGGTTTGGGAGAGAGGGCCGGGATGGACAAG
>URAQ01000010.1 GCA_900545875.1 uncultured Collinsella sp. | reverse complement strand
GGACGGGAAGACCGACACCGCCTTGGTGCGCCGCTCAATCTCGGCGCCGGCGCGCTCCTGGACGTTGTCGGTGCGTATCCATTTGCGGCGCTCGCGGGGGAAGCCCAGGTACGTGAGCTCGAAGGGGCGCCGCCTTCTCAAGCAGATTGGCCGCGTCTCGGTCCTCGGCAGCCAGCAGTTCGACGGCGCGGGTGTACCCGGCGCGCACCAGTTCGAGGTCGATCTCGGCGAAGTGAATCTCAACCGCGCCATCCTGCTCACCCTCCAAGCCGGTCACAAACCGGTGCCCAAATGCGGTTTAGTGCGTTATTCCTTGTGTTCAACGACGCGTTCGTAAATGCGAATAAACCTCGTCGCAAAGACTGCCACAACAATGAAGAAGTGCAAGATGATGGCAAAGCATACAAAGCTGTATGCCCTATGTACCCACCAGGGAAAACTGAACGGGTATTTAAAGTCTGGGAGCAAAAACGCAATCGTTCCGACTATGCCAACGAAAATCAGCCATATGCAAAGGTAGAACAACTCGTCCGCAGAGCGTTCATCATTTTCGACGGTTGTCTTGTCCCGCCTCATGATGGACGTTCTTGCCTCGAACAGAAGAGCGGCGACCGTGCACATCAGGGCCGCGATAATGGAGATGAACGAAATCGCGTTGGAACCCTCGTCTACTTCCACACCAATAAGAGCCAAGATAAATGCCACGATCAAAGGAGCGCCAAGCTGAACAAATGCCCGTCCAAAGTCAACTCGTTGCTTACCGTCTGACCTTCTGTAACAGATCGTTTCGAGATACCGCCCAAACATATTCATAGGCTACTCACCGATGCGCTTGAGTATCTCGTCAGCGTGGAAAAAGCAGCGCTGTATGAACTCATCGTCGCTGATCTCGGGGTCTCCATTCTCGCTGAGCGTGCGCAGGAAGTGGGGCAGCACCTCTTTATCGAAGTCGATCTTCTTGGTTCGGTCATCGTTTCCAACAACGGTGGCCAACAGCTTGCTCTCGCCCTCGCCATCAAGTTCGGGGATGCCAAACACGGTATCGAGGATATTGGCCTCATCCTTGGCTTCACGAAGCTGTAAGCACTTCTGAATTGGAAAGCTGCGCCTTGTATCTGGCTTGAATTCCAGATTGAAAGAACCTACTGTCGTGCCGAGGGCGTCATACGCCTTCTTCGGGAGGCGATGTGCGCGAACCTCAATGCTCTTGACGGCTTTGATATGCTCAAGCCAATCGGTTCCCTCGCATACACATTCACTTTTGAGCTTGATGGAGGGGCACTGCTTTGCGAGCCAGCGGCTAAAGAGGTCGAGCAGTCTTTTACCGGCTGTTCCACGCAGACAGTGCTCGGAAAAGAGAAGTGCGTTTCGTCCTCGCTCTGGCACGTAGAGAAGGACTCGGGTATGTCCCGTCGCGGCATCCTCCTCGTTGATGTGTTGGGCTGGTCGCGAGCTATCTGGCCTATAGAGGTCGCCTTCTTCTCCGCGCTTGCCGGAGTTCGTATCGATGAATAGCGAGTATTTGTCTGGTCGAGAGACCTTCTTCACGACCACGCAGTCGTCGGATCCGGGCTCCATCAGCGGTATGGCGTTGGGCTCCTTCCTCCAGGCATCAAAGAGGTCAAGAAGGTTCTTGCCATCTAGGTCTGCTGGCGAGAATTGTTCGGGGTTCCCCGAGCGGTCGTATTTCTTCTGGAATGTGAGCCTCCTCACAGAGAGGGAGCGCTTTGGCATGCCTAGTCCTCCAAATCCTGCACGCACCGTACATCACCGAAACCCATACTTCGACTACTCCCCGCCATGCAGCTCGCGATACACCTCGTACACGAAGATGGGGGGGTGCAGTGGAAATCCTGGACCGTGTTCCTACGCTACAAAACCTAGGTTTCTTCGGTACTGTATCGGGCTCATGTAGCCCAGATCGCTCTTGCGGCGCCCGTCGCGGTACCAGACCAGCTAGGCGTCCAGCATCTCCATGAACTCCCCCATGCTAACATCGTTCCAGCCCCTTCCGTAGAAGAACTCAGCCTTCAGCCTGCCGAAGAAGCCCTCCGTCCTTGAATTGTCAGGTGAGCACCCCTCCTCGACATCGAGCGTTCGATGCCGTGCTCGTCGCATATGCCAATGGCTGCGTGATCCCCGAAACTTTCGTGCCCAAAAACTTGACACAGGTCACGTCGCCTGTAGGAGAGGCGCGAGGCGATGTCCGCGGCGGGCAAGAGGCCCTGCGTGGCGAACTGCGCGACGGCGTGGGAGATGGCCTGCTGGGTGTGGGCGATAGCGAGGATGGCCTCGTGACCTCACTCCGCAGATAGGAGTCTGACCCCGGGGCGCGCCGCGCTCGAGGCCGTTGTGAGGCCACTCCAGTGCTTTTTATGGGCGACGGGCAGCCGCCAGGCCCGATCACAGACTGCGAAGTCGCCGGAGGCCCCCAGCCGTAGCAACGAGATGCGGTTCCGACCCGCGGATATTAGAGTGCCGAACGTGCGTCGAGCAGACACGCCCTCAACGGCGCCGCCACCGGGTGAAGATAGACGGGCCCTGCCGTCCGCGGTAGCTCCGCGGGGCAGGGCCATTTTGCCGTTTGACAATGTTCAATTTATATTAAAAAGGGAGGAGCCGACTGATCGGCCCCTCCCACGGCATTTCACCGTTTCTCTTTGTTCATTTTAGCACAAGGGAGGAACGTCACCGCTTGCGCGTGTCGTCGTTGAACACCGATGGGCTGGACCTTAGCGTTTCTGCTGGTACCGGCCACGCCCAAGCCGTTGTTGGCGATGGCTGCCACGATGCCGCACACGTGTGCGCCATGTCCCATGGGGTCGCCGCTGTTGACGGCGTTCGTCTTGAGGGCTTTGTTGTTGTAGGTGCCCCACGCGGAGTCGGTGAGCAAGCTGGCCACCAGTTCCTCGTGGGTGAGGCGGGCACCGGTATCCAGAACAGCGACGATGACGGTGCCCTCGGTCTTGGCGGTCTGCCACGCGTACGCAATGTTCGCCTGCGTGAGGGCGTACTGGTCGGCCAGAAGCGGGTTATTGGTTGCGGGGGCGGCCTCGGTGGCAAGGAGGCCGGCCGTGCCATCACCCTACGCTAACCAGCAAGCATGTCGGCAATGCAGTACTCATTCCCCTTTACAACCCGAAGGCGCTTATAGTCCTTAGCCGCCCTCTCAAGCGATGCGACATCCCAGTAGGCCTCCAGAAACTCGCGTTCTTTTAGATGAGCAAACCCTAGATTCTGAATGCAATAATCGCTCGGCTTCTTCTTGCTTCGCCGCCATTTCTCCCATTCGCCTTCCCGGGCAATAACGAGCGCCTCAATCTCTGGCCGCGTGTAAATATCGATAACGGTAAAACGTCCGGCATACAATCTTCCGAGCTTAAAGTTCTCCTTCTTAGAGTCATGCACCCTCACGATGCACACATCTCTATCGTATTCGTAATTCAGGTACTCTTCCTGTATCGATTTCGCGCTGCGCTTTCGCGTGATCGCCACGATATCGTCCCCGCCGAAGAGCAGCCTCCTCGCGTCAAGCAACAGCCTGATGGCCACCTCTTCCGCCGTTCCCTCACACGACACGATAAGAAGACGACCCTTGATTTCGTCGGCAAAGCTACTCATGCAGGACCGCCTCCGCCACAAGCTCCTTGAGCCTCTTCACATCGAAGTACCGCGGGGCCGTTCCTCGAACAAAGTTCGAGTTGAACACTTCGCTTTTCTTGTTTTCGATCCTCTTAACACGGTCAGAGTACTTGACCGCCTCAGCCAGCCCCGAGGTGGCACGAGCAAGAAAATACACGTTGTCCTTACGTCTCACGTGATCAAGCAACTGAGAATAATGGGTCGTGAACACCATGACGGCGCCCCGGGGGTTCGTCGAGTCGGAGGCGAACAAATCGAGAACGACGTTTACCAGCTGGCTATTGAGGTGGTTCTCAACCTCGTCAACAAGGAAATATCCACCTCTCTCCAAAACAACAAGGGCGCGCTGAATAAGAGCAAGGCCCTTCAGGGTTCCCGATGACAGCACCTCTTTAAGGCCATCGAGACTTAGATACATGGGATCTTGATTCCCTTCGAAATGCAGGACAAATGACCGACCACCATCCTTCACTTCCAGGTGCTCGATCTTCGGATCGAAAACGCGAAGAACGCGGTCGGTCTTTTCTCCACCGTTTTCAAAATCAGGAAGCTCGCCGTCACGGAGAACGAGGACGTCACCCCGCCTGCCGCACTCTTGTGCAAGAACCGGCGCGCAAATCGACCTATCGTCAGAAAGAAGAAGGTACCAGGACTCAGGTAAACGATCGCGCGATGCCAGCAGCGAAACCCGACTCTCTATCTCGTCCCAATCACGCATTGCCCCCTTAGCAAGCTTTGACAACGGCATGGACCCGATCAGCTCTTCTCCGATGCGCAGGGCATTCCCCCGCACTTCCGTTTTCTGAGGCACCAGCTCCGTCTTCAAATAAAAGAACTTGTCCTCATGAACAAACGCACAGCGCAGTGTCGAAGTGCCATGGAAAAGTGACGGCATGCTCGAGGGAAGGCCCCCTCCGTTGACAGATTCCCCTTTCATTGCGCGGCAAGTCAGTTCAATAAGGTTTAGCAGAGTAGACTTTCCGGTTGCGTTAATACCAGCAATAGCAAGAAGTTTGTTCGTATATAAGGGCTTTCTTACGGCGTGCGCAGACTGATCGTCCGCAGGGACCCTATCCTCACAGTAGAAATCGAGGGACAGTGTTCCGCCTTCGAACAGATTCAGGTGGTCTAAGGAAAGCTTAAGTAGCTGCATTGCCCGCTCCGTTACATGTTTAGACAGATTTTCTGTTTATCATTGTAACACACAGACGGTTTAGCTGCATGGGGTTGCACTCTGTTTGCGAACTTCACCACTTAGTATGCATGTCGACCGCGTGCTGCACGATGTGGCATTCTCGACAAAGGCAACCACTTCATAAAGGAGCGGAGCTGTGACCCGGAATCATCGGCACGACAAAATGGATGTAGAAACGCGGCTGTGACTTTTATTTCCAGAGTGTTGGCTCCGCGCGGCGAAACGGCCATCTCGCCAGCCGCGGCTGCCGTCATATTACGGGCCTAGAGCCCGCCACTTGCTCAGGATGACCGGGAAGGACAAGGGCAGTAGGAGAAGGATGATCCTGTCCATATGACCACCCCCTGCCTCGTCGAACCGCGGCCTGGATTGCCGCGGGCTTCGGAAAGTAAGGCAGAGGACGACGCGCTCCGCATCCAACTAAATGTAATACAAAAATACGTACGCATGTTCGTGTTTTATGTTACACTATATTTACCAGAACAAGACAGGGTAAAAGTCGCTTCGGAGGCCCCCAATGGTACGAAGCGCCGGCGCCGCGGATCCCCGCTGCCCCGACCCTGGCTTAGCCGGCGCACGCGACGCCGACTGACCGGCGGGATGCCGGTTGAAGCTACGTAATACCGGCATGTTGAAACCACTCGGCCTCCGGCGTGCGGGTCATGGCATGTCGACTAAACCGAAGGGGCATACATCATGGACAATTCCACCGCAAGCCAGCAGCTCGCCTTGTACGAGGACCCCGACCGCACCGTCCACTTGGACGTGCGCGTCGACGGCGACACGGTCTGGCTGACCCAACAGCAGATGGCGGCATTGTTTGGACGCGACGTCACAACGATTCGCAAGCATCTAAAATCAGCATCCAAAGAAGAGCTTTGCGACATTCCAACTAGTGCATTTTTTGCACTAGTTCAAAACGAGGGCACGAGGACGGTCAAACGACAGGTCGAGCACTACAACCTCGACATGGTCATCTCGGTTGGCTACCGCGTGAAGTCTCAGCAGGGCGTATACTTCCGCCGGTGGGCAAATGGCGTACTAAAGCAGCACCTCCTGCAGGGCTACTCCATCAACCAAAAAAGGCTCGAGGCGCTTGGAACGGTCTTCAAAGTCCTCGAGCGATCAAGCACGCCGGAGCTCTCCGGCGCGGCCGAGGTGCTGCAGAGGTACCTTCCGAGCCTTACCCTGCTCGATGAATACGATACGGGGAGGCTTCAGGCGCCCCAGGGCAACGAGTCCAACTGGAAGCTCGGTTATACCGAAGCCCTCGAAGTCGTCCGCAGCCTACCGTTCTATTCGTCATCCACCCTGTTCGGACGAGAGCGGGACAACCAGTTTGCCGGAATCATCAGCACCCTCTATCAGGGCTTTGGCGACCAAGACTTATATCCCTCCGTTCAAGCAAAGGCCGCCAACCTTCTCTACCTCGTAGTGAAGGACCATCCATTCTTGGATGGCAACAAGCGCTCTGCGGCGGCGCTCTTCATTCACTTCCTCGATAAGAACGGAGTTCTCCGAGACGGAGAGAGACTCCGCGTGGAGGGCAACGCGCTGGCGGCGATGACGCTCATGGTCGCCCTCTCCGACCCAAGCGAAAAGGACTCAATGGTTGCGCTGGTGGAGAATTTCATCGCGTAGCGCCTTCGCCCGAACACCAGAATCGACGTTCTTCCATACAGCAGATGCAAGTTGGCGCGCCGCCAAATGGAGTAACCGACCAGTTGCACCAAATAGGCATAGCCCTTAGTGGCCTTAGCGGCTCTCGACAGCAGTTAAACCATTGTCTAAAGCGAGAAATACTCACTCACGGCAGATAGGTTCGGCCCCAGCCACGGATCACCCGTCAAGAAGAACTCCGGCCAGCGCTGCATGAACAGTGCCTGTTCGCGTTTCCAACGTCGCAGCTTTTCCTCGTTGGCCTCTTCCCTGCCGCGCGAGGTGAACTCGTAGTGGTACAGCTCGGCATAGGGCGTAAAGATGGTGCGGTAGCCCGCCTTCCATACGCGCAGACAAAAATCTGCATCGTTAAAGCCGACGGCGAACTCTTCGTTGTAGCCGCCGACCTGCTCAAAAACGTCGCAACGGACCATCTGGCAGGCGCCCGTTACAGCACTGAAGTTGCCCGGGCGCACGGCACGGGCAAGGTAGCCCTCGCGCTTTGCCGAAAAGTCCTGGTTGGCATGGGCAAGTGCGCCGCGCACGCCGACCACAATGCCAGCATGCTGCACCAGACGGTCGGCAAAGTAGAGCTTGGCGCCCACCACGCCCGCATCGGAACGTTGCAGATAGCCCATCATCTCTTCGATAAAGTCCGGGGTCATAACCTCGGTGTCGTTGTTGAGCAGTAGCAGGTAGTCACCCTTGGCATGCTCAACGCCAAAGTTGATAATCTTGGAGTAGTTGAACTCTCCCGGCCAGTACACAACGCGCGCAGCGCCCTTATCGTCAGACGCTGCAGCCACGCGCTCCGGCAGGGCCTCGTAATACGCAAACGTCTCCGGATCTTCGCTGTTGTTCTCCACTAGGACAATCTCGTAGTTAACATACGTTGCCTTCTCGGCAATCGACATCACGCAGGCGTCAAGCGTCTCAACGTGGTCCTTGGTCGGAATCACAATGCTCACCAGCGGCGCAGGTTCAGGCAGAGCATAGCGCATGCGATAGACGAATGGGGTCTCAGTCTCCTCGACCGTTCCGCAAACGCCCAGCGAGTCAAAGTGGCGCTGCAGCGCAAGACGACCGGCCTCGATGGCATAGGGCTTGCTATCAGCAGAACCGTCGGCGGTCGAGCCGGGGTGCACCCGCCAGTGATACAGCACGTGCGCAACATGCTCAAACCGTGCACCCGCCGCCAGGCAGCGGAGCGTCAGATCGTAATCCTGGGCGCCCGCAACGTCTTCCGGCGACATACCGATGGAGTCGATCAGGGTCTTCTCCACCACCAGAAAATGCGTCACACAGTTATGGCTATAGAGCAGGTCGACGTTAAGTTTGGTCTTAAAGACCGGCTTGCCCCACTCCCCCGTTTTCTGGAACATATCCTCGTCGCAGAACAGGACCTGCGGGCGCTCCTCCTCGGCAGTCTTGTTCAACGCAGCAACGTAGTGGAACAGTGCATCCGGTTCCAAGATATCGTCGTGGTCCAAGAATGCGATGTAATCGCCCACCGCCTGCTGGATGCCGACGTTGGTGTTAACAACAATGCCGCCGTTGCCGGGCAGCTCGATCCGGTGGACGCGCTCGTCGTGAGCGGCTAGCGCAAGATTGGCTACCGCATCCCATTCGGGCGAGGCGTCCATGAGCAGCAATTCCCAGTTGTCGTAGCTCTGGGCAAGCACCGAATCCAGCAGCTCGCTCAGGTAGACCCGATCAGTCTTATAGCAAGGAACCACAATGCTCACGAGCGGCCTATAGGTAAATGCGGCCGATGAGACGCGCTGGTACGCCAGGTCACCCGGCTTTGCGCGATGCTGCTCAAACCAACGACGATAAGCGGCGTCATCCGCGCGCGCGTCCTTCATACGGTTCCAGCTGTCGTCGACCATGCCGTTGTACAGACGGCCATCCATAGCGCAAAAACCACTCTGGATCTGCCCTGTGGGATTGCTCGCAATAGCGACAAAATCGCGAATATCCTGCGGCAACTCCACACTCAGGAAGGTTTTATTGACGCGACAACCGTTGCGCTGCGGTACATAGACCTGCGACTCAAACACATGCACCTTCGCATCGATGGCGTTCATATGCGTATCGAAGATTTGGAGCTCGGGGGCGCAGTCGGAGTCCCCTGCCCACGCAATTTCGTAGCGCCACACGGCGCCCTCGTCCGCCGGTAAATAGCGGACGGCGTCGATCTCGTAGCAACCGCAACGCTCACCACGCTGCGCATCGCGAATAAGCGCGCACAGCGCAGACTTTGCCTTGTAGTTAATCTTGGATTCCAGTTTGGCCCTACGGCTATCAAAACGGATGGAGCCAAGCTTACGCGACCCAGCGGCAAACTCGACATCAATTATCGAGCCATCCAAGAACGGAAGCACCAAAACGGCGAGTTCACGCTCATAGTCGGCGACAGAAGGGCAAAGCGCCAAAACGCGACCGTGGTCGACGGGCAGCGCCAGGCACGGCACGCAAGCGCCATTCGTCATTGCGTGGGCAAAGGCTTGGGGCCCTTCCCGCTCAATAAGTGCGGCGGCATCTTCGCCAGCAAAACGAAGCAGAACAAACAGACGGCCCTGGCTGCGGCAAAGCGCCAAACGCTTGATACTCATCTACACTTCTCGCTTTCCCAGAGCATTCGCGGCCATGCGCTTGCAGGCGCCTAGGCGTCCAAACCTCAACACGTCGTAATCGAACATGAGCTTTTTGCACGTGCGGCCACAGGGGGCCTCGCTGGCGAGCGCCGCGCGCACCATGGCGGCAACCGAAGGTGCGCACCGTGCGACCGCGGCATCACTGCCCACGGGAGAACCGGCGAGCGCAGCGGCAACAACCGCAAACACCTTGCCACAGCCCGTCCCCAGCAACCTGAGCGCGTCATACAACACCAGATCGCACAGGAAATATGTCAGGTCGTCCGCATGCTGGGCATCAAGTCCATCGCGATGCCAATCATTCAGCACCGCAGAGTAAATCTTCACGTGCTCCAGCAGGCGTGTCTCATCGTCATAGCGCATGGTGTCCATGAGCGAACCCTTGCGCGCCACGCGGTAGTCATACAGTTTGTTGGAGATAAGCGCGGTCTTGCGCGAGCGACCATACACGGCAAAATCGAAGACTTGATCCTCGCCATACTTGACGGTCTCATCAAACACGATCCCGTTATCCAACAAGAACGCGCGCCTGCAGGCAGTGCGCCACGCAAACGGGCGAGATGCTTCCTTAAACAGCAGGTCGGAGCTATAACCCTCAAATGACACGTTGCGAGGACTCAGCACATAGTTGAGCCACGGGTACCCCGCCTCCAGCGGATACGGGTTCGCGCCAAAGGTCAAAACGTCGCAGTCCTCGCGCTCAAACGCATCGACAATCACACGGCACGCATCGGGTGTAAAGCGATCGTCGGAATCCAAGAACGCAACAATATGCGCCGTGGACGCAGCGATACCCGCGTTGCGCGCGCTCGACAGGCCGCCGTTGGGCTTGTCGACCAGCGTAAAGCGCGCATCCTTTTCGCAATAGGTAGCAGCGATATCGCGCGATCCATCCGGTGAGCCATCGTTGATCAGCACACCTTCCCAATCGGGCATGTCCTGCGCAAGCAGAGAGTCCAGGCACCAAGCCAGGCACCGCTCTACCTTATAGATGGGAACGACGACGGAAATCTTAGGGGTAGCCATAGTCACGCGCTCCTACTGTGCGGCCGGCACGTCATCGGGATGCGGGTTGTCGCCGTAGGTACGCTGATACGTCAGCACGCGCCAGACCAGCGGCAGGCCGCCAATTTTAAAGTAGTGCTTAAACGTATTAAGCTTGCCTGGCTTTTTAAAGTCAAAGCGCGAATCGATATAGGCGCGGGGCGACTTGACCATCAGGCGCAAGTCGGTCTCGCCGCGCGGATCAAACAGCGACAGGTCAAAGCCGCCGGCGTCCCAATCGGCCTTGAGCTCGGGCGACGCCTTCTCCCAAAACTGCTCGCGCAGCTCATCGACCAGGCGATCGTCATTCCAACGGTACGTATCGACCTTCATGCGCATTAAAATGCCCTGTAGCTGAGCCTTGAGCTCGGGTCGCTCATCCAAAAAGCGCTGCATCTCGGCATATTCGTCGCACACACAAAACACCTTGTTGGGCGAATTAACGGAGCTCTTCTCGTTGTCCTGTCGATAGCACAAAATGGGATCCGAAATAAACGCGGCGCGCTCGGCGCACGCCCAGACCTTAAAGTTAAAGCCCGCGTCCTGATACGATGCCCCCGGCGTGGGGAGGAACCGAATCTGATTGTCGTTAAGAAACGTGCGACGATAGATAGCCGACCAAATAGAGGGCTTGCGGTAGAAAATGCCGGGGCGATCGGCAGGACGATACGCGGCGCCCGTCATGTACTCATCGATGATTCCAAAGAGCTCACGGCGCTCGCCGGGCGCGGACCAATACAGGTAAAAATCGCCCTTTACGACGTCGGCACACTCAGCGTCAGCCTTGGCGACCAGCTTTTGGAGCGAATCCTCAAACATAAAGTCATCGGACTCCAGAATGCCCACGTACTCGCCGCGCGCCATCTCCAGGCCGCGGTTCATCGAATCGCCGTAGCCGCTGTTGGCCTTGTCGATCATCTTCACGCGAGAATCGCGCTCCATGTACTCGCGGATGATATCCGGCGAGCTATCGGTAGAGCCGTCGTTGATGCAAATGATCTCGATGTCCTCGAGCGTCTGCGCCACGGCGGAATCGAGGCACTCGCGCAGATAGCGCTCAACATTGCAAATGGGAACGAGCAGCGAAACTTTAGGGGTACCAGAGTTCTGCAAGAGAACCTCCTGTTGAGTAGCGTGTAACAGGGCTATTTTAGCAGCGGAGCCATGGCAAGCGGCAACGCTTGGAGCTAGATAAAGCGCTCCAGGCACGCCTTAAGGCCGCGGGTCGAGAGATAGAACGACGTGGCGTCCAACATCGAAACGCCCGAGGTCACAGCAACGAGCTTGTGGGCAACGCGGCGAACGGACCCCTTTGCTGGCATATCCGCCCACCCCGTTCCCAAAAACGTCGTGAGATCTCTGTTAACGCGACTGGCCACGCGACGGAAACCGTCCGCATCCAGGCGCGCCAAGTCAAACACGATAAGGTCCAAGAACCACGTTATGAGCTCGCCGGGACACAGGTTCAAAAGGCCGTAAACCGCCCAACCCTCCAAAACCTCCTCGAGCATCATCATATGGGCGTCGAGCTTTTTGGCGCGAGCGTCGGCACTGTTGAACTCGTGCGTTGCCGATTCGCTCTCCATCACATAGTGGTAGAACTTGTCCGGCATAACGACGGTTTTACCGGCGAGCGCATAAGCCGCAAGCTGCAACACGACGTCCTCGCCCAGGGCCAAACCGGGGACAAAGCGGATGCCCTCGCGATTGAGTAGTTCGCGCGAAAAGGCCGCGCGGCACGCATAGGGCTGGGCGTTCGCGTGAAAGAGCAGCTGGGGATCGCGGCTCCCAAAGGTGCCTGCTTGCGGGCTCAGAAGCTGCTGGACGCGCTTGGGCGCAGCGTCGGCAGGTTCGCAGACGCCGCCAAAAACCGCGACCTCGGCTTCCGCAGACGTCATCGCCCGCAACACGCGCTCGATCGTCTGGGCGTCGATGTAATCGTCGGCGTCCACAAAGAAGACGACCTCTCCCGCCGCCACATCAATGCCGGCATTTCGAGCACACGAGACGCCGGCGTTTTCCTGGTCAATGACCAGCACGCGGTTATCGGTCTGCGCGACCTGACGCAAAATGCTCAGTGAATCGTCGTGCGACCCATCGTTAACGCAAACAACCTGAATCGAGCGCTCGGACTGAGCCAGCAGCGAATCGAGGCAGCGCTTGATAGAACGCTCCGAGTTGTATGCGGGAACGACGACCGTCGCCTTAGGGCTTAAAGCCTCTCCCATAGCAATCTACCCCCTCAGCGATTCAATGAGGAAGGCAGCGACCACGCCAGGGCCTCCAACCGATGCGTAGTATTTGGCTCGTCCCAGGGCGCCATCCGTCGCAAAGCTCGGATGTTCGTCAACCCAAGACTCGGGATCTTTAAGGATGGCAGCGAGATTCGCACGCTTCCACGGCTTGAGGTCGTCGAGCGAAAACTCCCCTGCATCCAGGGCCGCCTGGAACTCCTTGGCCATCTGGACCAGGAACTCCTTGTAGAACTCGGGCGCCAGGCGCACGTAGTTCCACATGTACGAATCGTACTTAATGAGCTGATTGAACTTGAGCAGGCGTGCGACATCATCACTTGCGTGGTCGCGGGCGTAATCCTCTTTGATCCACCGCTCGATCTCGGCGTACTCGGTATTGACGCAAAAAACCTTGGCAGAAGAGTTGACCGACGAGCTCTCGTTGTCCTGACGATACGAAAGCACGGCATCGCGCAGGTAGACCGCCGTATCGGCGCACGCGATCACCTTAAAGGCGAACGACGTGTCCTGAAAGGATGCACCCGGGGTCGGCAGGAACTTGATACCATGGCGCTCGAGAAAATCGCGACGGTACACGGCCGACCAAATCGACGGCTTCTGCTTAAAGAACTGCGTCGTTTCGCTCGGGCGCACCGGCTTGTTGCAATCCTTTGCCTTAAACATCTCGTGCAGTGAACGGCGCTCCTCGGGCTTAGACCAGTAGAAATCAAAATTCGCCTTTGCAAAGTCGGCATTATTGCTATCGGCGGCCGAGACAAGCTTTTCGAGTGCGTCGGGCGCCATAAAGTCATCGGACTCCAAGATGCCAACGTACTTGCCACGCGCCATCTCCAGACCGTGGTTCATCGAGTCGCCGTAGCCGCTGTTGGCCTTGTCGATCATCTTGACGCGCCCATCGCGCTCCATATACTCGTGAATAATCGCCGGCGAGTTGTCGGTCGACCCGTCGTTAATGCAGATGATCTCAATATCCTTGAGCGTCTGCGCCAGGGCGGAATCGAGACACTCGCGCAGGTAGCGCTGAACATTGTAAATGGGAATAAGCAGCGACAGAACAGGGCTGCCAGAGGCGTTAGTAGTCAAATGTGCTCCTTAGGAAATACCTGTCGTTTCATGGTATCAAAGGGCCAGCGCGCCAGCGGGCGTTTATATAATCTATGGAGCCTCTTGCGGGCAAAGCAGCCCCACGTCATGCGGCGGGCCCATGGCAGGTTCCTGCGTTTTATTCAAAGCTTGCCGTCAAGGTGCGCCGAGCCTTTACAATAGGACAGTCCCAAGGACGTATTCGATAGCTTCCGTGCAGCGCATGCGCGCCGCGCGTGAAAGGATATATTGCCCCATGCCTTCAACCCTTCCCGCCCCCATCGACAAGCTCGCCATCGTCGTCGTTACGTACAAGCGCCAGGAACTCCTGGCCAACTTGTTCGACTCCATGACCGAGCTCACGGCAACGCCCTGGCGCATCGTGATTGTCGATAACGAAAATTCGCGCGAGACCGAGGCCATGTGCACCGCATTCAACGAGCGCCTGGCTAACCTGTGGGGCATCGACACCGAGCAGCCTGACGCGCAGGGCGGCACCGACCGTGTCATCTACGTCCCGCAGCTCGAAAACGGCGGCGGTGCGGGCGGCTTCTCCGCCGGTACTAAATGCGCCTACGACTTGGGGGCCCAGTGGTTCTGGGTCATGGACGACGACGTGCTCGTCATCCCCGAAGGCATCAAGCGTCTTGCCAAGTGGACCGACCGCTATGATGTCATCCAGGGTTCGCGCCTGGACTTTGACGGCGGCGCCTTCTTTTGGCAGTACCAACTCATCCTTTCGCTCGGCATTCCCAACCCCGTCGCCAAGTGGGACTTGGGTCCAGAGGGTTATCGCGCTATGAACCAGCTGTGCTTTGAGGGCGGCATGTTCTCGCGCCGCGTGGTCGACAAGATCGGCCTGCCCGATGCGCGCTTCTTTATCTACGGCGACGATGCCTGCTACGGCTACGTAGCCAGCCAGCACTTCCCCGCCGCCGTTGTTGCCGACGTGGTTCTCAAGCGAGCCCGCGCCGTCTCTAACTGGGATATCGCCGGCAAGCGCCAGCTCAACTCTACGAGCGACACCAACCGCTACTACATCATGCGCAACCGAGGCTTCCTCGCTCGCTATATGCAGATCTACGGTGACTACCACCCCATGCTGTTCCGCCTGGGCAATGCCGCGACCTTCTGCAAGGAATTCATTCGCCTGGCTGCGGTCGATAAGTGCTTTAAGACCGGCATTCCGGCGCTGCGCCGCGGCATGAAGGACGCCCGCAAGATCATCAAGGATCCCAACTGGAAGCCCATGCCGCCCATGAAGGACGCGGAGTAGTAAAGGGCTTTCGCCATCCCCTATAACCGCTGGCACACCACGGACACGCGCTGCCCATCAAACCCAAACCCCCAGCGTATGCGGCCAACGCCGGGTCGCGGCACACGGATTTCGTCGATGCCGTCGCGCTCTATGTCGAGCAGCGCCTGCACGGCCAGCAATTCCAGGCCCAGCGCATCCACACCGGGGTCATACATCATGTTGATCGTTATCAGCGGACGTTCATCGAGCATACCGATCGTATCGGCTATGTCGAACGCGGCGCCCGTAGGAAAAACCTGGATGTCCCAGCGATCCGCGCCACACTTTCGCCTCGAAGCAGGATTGGCATAGCCCGGCAATCCAAAGCAGAGTCCTTGCAAGAGTAGGTGATATGGCAGCGGTGTATCTGGGTCGGTCGCACCGATTCCCGCATCTCCCAAGATGCGGCTTAGCGCCCGCCTCACGGTATCCTCGTTCCCACGGCACAGCCCGTCGCGAAACGCATCGACGTCTCGAATGTCTTCGGCAGCGCACTCAAACCACTCAATAATCACTAGACGCAAGGCCTGGCGAAGCTCGTTATTGGGCAATCGCAAAGCACGGAGGCGATCGCCATGCTCTGGCTCCTCAGTCATATCCGTCGTGAGAAAACCGGACAGATACAGCGCTGTCCACATGCCATCGTCAGGCGAGAAATCTGGCTCTGCAGTGCCCAAACAAAGCGGGACCTCAGCGCACCCATGGGCCTCGAGCAAATCAAACAAGACCGAAAGGCGGTCGAGATTCCAGTCACTAACTACCCTACTCAGGCAATCCGCATACCCATACAGATCGGCACGCACGGGCGCCGTGCAGCCTCGGTCCAGAAAACCGATCACACGCGCTGGACTCGAGCAATAGGCCCTACCAAACCGATATCCCTCGAGCCATTCACGCGCATCATCCAGGTATTCCTCGCGCCCAACATGATTCAACAGAGCCTGGACCTCGGCATCCGAAAAGCCGAAACAACGGTCACACCAGGTCGAAAGCGGCGCCGTCAGACAATACGAGCAGCCATGCAAAGAAAGCGCCGCTTCGGCAGGGCCGGGATACTCCCCCATCAAACACGTCAGCCGCAACGAATCGTGCGCAGTGGCAATGGCGTCGAACAGTACGCGATCGAATAGCCCTGCCGGATCGGCGTCGGAAGCGTCCCTCGCGCTCGCACGGCGAGACCACGCCGCATCGTACCCATCAACGAGCAATACAACCTGCTCATCGCAGGCCATCTCCAGCAGCTCAATGAGCACACCGAGCACCGAGTCAACCTCGTCCGCGCTCGCCACGCCACGCGCGACGTGTTCGATGTGACGCACCTTATCTCGAGCTAAATCCGGAGCCTCCAAGAGCGCCAACAAGCGAGCGCACTCGCCCGAAAGGGCATCGCGCACGACGCCGGCAACAGCGGGGCCACGCCTCGCAGCGCCAGAAAAGTCCAGCGATATCACCGGATAGCAAGCATACTCATCCCGATAGCGCCCGCCGTTCGCATCCCAAATCTGAGCATCGGCAAACGAGATCCGACCGGTGCGACCGACCGCTGGACGCTCCAGAAAAGCCCTGAGCATCGACAAGTTCATGCTCTTGCCAAAACCCTCGGGTCGACAGCACACCACAACGGACGCGTCGCAGTCCAACACATCGGCAATAAACATGGTCTTGTCGACCAGCGTGCAGCAACCAAGAGCCTCCGCATAGTCATGCATGCCAATGGGCAAAGCCGCATAGTCGGC
>URAQ01000009.1 GCA_900545875.1 uncultured Collinsella sp. | reverse complement strand
CCAAGGGCGTTGCCACCAAGAGCCACGACAATGCGGTCGGGCTTGCCGTAAGGCTTGGACATAACTGCCTCTTTTCTAACGTAGGGCGCCGGTTCTAATATTCACCAGCAGGCTTACTTTATGCAATATACCCTCAATGTGCCACTGAAAGGACCTTTGTTTTTAGTTGTCTTGGTGAACGGACGATTATTGGCGATAAGCGTTAATAACGAGCTTATAGGCATAATCTCATCACATTGACCAAATGTCAGGCCCTTGCGCCTCTTGTATATCAATCCTGCAGATTTAGCTTGTCTATGCATTTCTATACAAGAATGAACAAGAATATGCGCACCTGTTATCACAGTGGAGCAAACGGGGCACCCGCACACGAGATTGGGCGCCCCCGCAAGAGATGTGGCCGCCCGGCTTGGAGACGGGGCCGGGCGGCCTTCGGGAGATGACGAAGGGAAGCACATGGTGAACGGGGCGCTTCCGCTCCGCGGAAAAGCGTGATCAGGCGGAGCGGCCCATTACGCAGAGGGCTCCTGCTGCGTGATGCAGTGGATGTTGCCGCCGCCGTAGATAACCTCGCGAGTCATGATACCGATGACTTCACGGTCCGGATAAGCAGCCTGGATATCCTTGAGCGCCTGGGCGTCATTGGGATCGCCGAACTGCGGTACAAGCACTGCGCCGTTGATGGGCAGGAAGTTGAGGTAGCTCGGCTCGAAAGCATCCTCGGGGGTACGCGGCAGCACGCCCTCGACGGGGTCAATCGTGCTGGCCTCCTCCTCGGTCATATATACCGAGGTCGCAGGCATAATCACCTTGTGGATCTTGAGCTTGCGGCCACGGGCATCCGTCGTCTCGGAAAGCGTCTTATACGCCTCTTGGCACTCCTTGTAGAACTTATGGTTGGGATCATCGGTCCACATGCAGCAGACCTCGCCGGGCGCACTAAAGCATGCGACGTCGTCCACGTGCCCGTTGGTCTCAAACGGGTCGATGCCATCCTTGATCCAAATGACCTTCTCGATGCCCAGGTACTCGGCAAGCTTCTCCTCGATCTGCTCCTTGGTGTACTGGGGGTTGCGGTCCTCATTGAGCAGGCACATCTCGGTGGTCACCACGGTGCCCTGGCCGTCGCAGTTAAACGAGCCACCCTCGAGGATATAATCCTCGGGACGATAGCGGTTAACCTGCTCGAGCTGTGCCACCTGCAGGCCAATGGAAGCGTCCTTGTCCCACGGGAAATACAGGCCGTCAATGAAACCGCCGTAAGCATTAAAGTGGAAGTGCGAGAGTGCCACGTCCCCCTTGTCGTTGACAAGAAACGCCGGGCCGGGGTCGCGAATCCAGCTGTCGTTGTACTCCATGTGGATAACGCGCACGTTCTCAACGCCGTCGAAGATCTCACACACCGCGGGGAAGTCTTCAGTGTTGACGCCCACAGTGATGGGCTGAAAACGTGCAACGGTCTTAATAATCTCGGTAAAGACCTTTTGCGCCGGCTTGGCACCACAGCGCCACACATCCGAGCGATGCGGCCACAAAATCCAGGTGCGCTCCTGCTCTTCGTACTCGCCGGGCATGTAGAATCCGTCCTTCTTTGGCGTAGACTCGCTCTCGTAAATGGTCTTCATTTCAAGCTCCTAAATCTCGGTGCTTTTGCTTGACGAGACCATGATGCGGCCGCACCGAGATGTTCTCAATGGTCCCTCGAGCCCCTTTCAGCGACCGACGGTATACCATTCGCTGACCTAAAGTTCTATTCAGGCCGAGAACATGACATACTGGGTTCCACAATGGAAAGGATGCCCTATGCCCCCATGCAATAATCAGCAGACTATTGAGTTGGACAGTACGACCTGGACTGCTCTCAACGAGCTCGCGCTTGCAATCCACGCATCACACGGTGTCGATAAGCTGCAAAAGGAGACCCTCGAGGGAACGACAGGGCTCGTGCCCCATCGGATCGCCATGTTCGACCTGATCGAGGCAGCGGGCAGTGATGCCCCACGCTACGTCCACCCCGCAAGCAGCGGAATGGACGACCGCGCACTGAGCGACTACTACAACCGCTACGCCGCGATGGACTATACAACATGGAGCTTTGACTTACATAAGGTCGGCGTCTACCGCGACCTCGACCTCGTCGACGTCGAACGACGCGATGCCACGCCCATCTATCGCAAATGGATGGAACCGCAGGGCGTCTACTTTGGCTGTACGGCCACGCTCGCGCACAACGACAGCCCGCTAGGAAGCATCACCCTGTTTCGTGAACGCACGGCCGGAGACTTCACCGACACCGAGCTCGCAATCCTGCTCGAAGTCGCTCGGCACGCGAGCCTCGCGCTCGCCAGCCTCTATCCTCGGGGCATTAAACTCACCCAGACAGAAGACACAAACCAGCTAAATGCTTTCATTACAGAACACAATATCCAACCGCGCGAAGCCGAAGTCATGCGGCTCATGCTCGACGGCAAAACGAACAAACAGATGGCAAACGAGCTATTCATAAGCGAGTCAACCGTCAAGAAGCATGTCAACGCCATCTATCGCAAGCTCGGCGTCAGCAACCGCCTGGGCCTCATGACTGCCACGCAAAACATCCCGCGATAAAAAAGGGCGCCCTCCATGCAGAGAACGCCCTTTGATTTCGCCATTTGAATTAGTGTCGGCTCTGGCTCAAAGAGTAGACAGGTTTATTTTGGCAGGTTTTATCTGGGCAAATGTCAGCCGCCGCGAGGGAGCTGCCTTCCCTCGCGGCGGTCTTCTAGCAGAAAAACCAAGTGAGTAGGCTTTTTGCAGGAGGTCAAGCACGCCCCAAAACGCCACAGCTCTGACCTGCGGTTTTATTGAGTATTTGTTGCGATGTGCTCGGCATATCCAAATAAGTCTACTCACTTGCATCTAAGACGCACCAGATAGGCAAAAACCGCCGCAAAAAGGGGGCCGGTTCCCTTCGCGGCAGCCGTTAATACGCCGAGCTTGTTATCGTAAAAGCCAATCACGCGCCGAAACCACACTACAGTCTTTCGACTCATACGTTGAGTCCACGCGGGCCACAACATAGCGCGCATCTTTTGCAATGTCGATCTCATCGCATACAGTCTGTAGATGGCGGGCGTACTTATCGTGATACGTTCTGGATGATTTTATTTCGATAGCCTTGGGACTCCCTGAGTTTGTACAGTCGAGCAAATCGATTTCACGCTTGCTGTCGTCCCTATAGAAATACAGCTCGGGATTCTCGCCCACGTTGAGATGGCTCTTCGCCGTTTCGGAAACGATGAGGTTTTCGAAAACGGCCCCCAGATAAGGGCTCTCCAATAGTTGCTCCAGTGATCCAATTTTGAGCAAGTAGCAGAGCAGCCCCGTGTCGTAAAAATAGAGCTTGGGCGTTTTAGTTAGACGCTTCTTGGCATTTGCATAATAGGGCTGCAGCGAAAACGTCAGGTAGCTCTGCTCCAGAATGGACAACCAGCTTTTAATGGTCGATACGCTCACGCCCGTATCTCGAGAAAGCGAGGATATATTGATGAGGGCACCGACGCTCTGAGCAATTATGGACAGAAACTTATGAAACTCCGCCTTATTGCGCACATCAAGCAAGCCCACAACATCGCGCTCAACATAGGTATCGATATAGCTGGGAAAATAAACCGAGGACGGCATTCCGGCGGAACGCAGGCGAGGGTATCCCCCTTCGAGCGCGAACAAATCCACTTCCAGCTGCCCCTGCTGGCCCCTCTCCGCTTCTCGAAACGATAATGGCAGCAATTTTAAGATCCCGACTCGCCCGGCAAGAGACTGCCCGATGCTTTTCATCATCAAAAAGTTTTGCGAGCCTGTAAGGATGTATTGACCGGCGTCTCCCCGCTCATCCGAAACAACCTGGATCATTGAAAACAAATCCGGGGCGTATTGCGCCTCATCGATGATGAGTCCGCCCTTTCGGTTGCGGATAAAACTCACCGGATCCTCCAAGGCCGCGCGCCTCGTTTGAGGGTCCTCAAGCGTGACGTAGGAATAGTCGGGAAAGGCATGCCGAACCAGCGTAGACTTACCACTCTGCCTAGGCCCTGTCAACGACACAACAGGAAACCAGCCTGCCATGCGAATGAGCAACTCATGCAAATCCCTGTTAATGAACTCAGCCATATCAACGCCCCTTATTACGCTGTTACCATAATCGAATAGTTTCATTCTCCATAATCTTATAGTAGCGTTTACCATAATCTTATAGTAACCCAGTTCAAAAGCATTATTTATAGAGCCGAAATCTCAGACCCTAAATAACAAAAGCCACCACAATGGGGGCTGTCCCCATTGTGGTGGCTTGCAGGCGAGTTAACTTGTTCGACTATCGTACGCCAGCCATGTCCGAGCCTAGAGCGTGGCAAGGCGCTTGGACTCGTGCGCGGCGAGCGCAATGGAGATGATGCCAGTAATGGCATCGGCCACCACCAGGGCGATCCACACGCCCTCGACACCCATCATGTTGCCGAGGAGGTACATAAGCGGCACCGAGCAGATCACATAGCGAAGCAGGCCCGTAAACGTGGCGACACCCACCTTCTCGACCGCCTGGAAATACATCGACATGGTCATGGCAAGATAGCCCAGGGCAACAGCCAGGATGACAGTACGCGTGGCGTTGGCGGCAACCTCAACGAGCGCAGGATCGCTGCCGGCAAAGAAGGCGCACACCGGGGTGGCGGCAAGCCAGAGCGCGACGGTGACCAGCGCCAGCGTCACAACCTGGTACTTAAGCGTGCAGGAGAGCGTCTCCTTAAGGCGTGCCCAAGCCTTTGCGCCGGCGTTGAAGGCAGCGATGGGCTGCAGACCGTAGGAGAAGCACTGGGCAACCATCATGGTAATGTAGAGGATGTAGCCGTTGATCACGCCAAAGGCTGCGATGTAGAGCGAGCCCATGTCGCCGCCGAGCGAACCCAAAAGCGAGTTGGCAACGGTATTAAAGATAAAGGTCGCACCCTGGACCAGGAAGAACGGGAAGCCGATCTTGAAGATCTGGCCGCAGATGGCGAGGTCGAGCTTAAGGTCGGCCAGGCTAATCTGGAGCTGGGACTTTTTGCCCCCGATGAACCAGAAGATACCGATGGCCCAGATACCGATGGAAAGCCCGTAGTACACGCCGGCGCCCATAACGCCAAACTTGAGCACAAACGTGGAAAGCGCGAGCCAACAGATGGCGACGATGGCCGAAACGGTCATGAGGTTGGCCTGGATCTGAACCTTCTCGTCCACACGCATCACAGCGGTGATCATCTGGCCAATGACCGTGAGCGGCAGCAGCACGGCGAAGGTGCGCACGCCGGCAACGGTATCGGCCATGATGTCGGGCGTGGCGCCAAAGAATGTGCAGATGGGCTCGGTAAACACTGCCATCACCACAGCAAGCAGCACACTCACGATCGTGGTGAGCCAAAAGCCCTGGCTAAAAGCCTTGCTTGCGCCCTTGATGTCGCCGGCACCCAAAAGGTTGCCCACCACGGCGGGCACGCCGGTGCCAAACAGGTTGCCAAAGGCCAGGTTGATGTACTCGACCGACATAATGATCGAGACACATGCCAGGCCGTGGGCACCTAGGCCCCAACCCATCACGAGGCCCTCAAGGACCACCATGATGATCTGGGCGAGCATGCCCTGGCCGGTGACGATGGTGTACTTACGCACCAGACCGGGAATCGGTTGGGAGGCGAGCTCGCGCTCCTCCTCCACGGCAGCGGTTACTTCTTCTGCCATTGTTCTCCCCTTTCCTTGAGAGAGTAGTGCTGAATGGATGTCAGGCGGCTGACAACTGGCACCAAGCCGCCCAATCAAACGATGGCGCTATGCCTCAAAGACCACCTTGCCGGCGATCATCGTGAGGGCTGCGGTAGCCTCGAGCACCTCGGCCGGCTCGCAATCAAAGAGATTGCGGTCGAGCACGCAGATATCTGCCTGTTTGCCGCACGCGAGCGTGCCGATGCGGTCCTCGGCATGCATGGCGTAGGCGCTGCCATAGGTGTAGGCGCGCAGAGCCTCGGCCATGGTAATGCGCTCCTGGGGGAACCAGCCCTCAGGGTTGGAACCGTCCTCGAGCATGCGGAAGACCGCGCCGTACACCTCCTCCATGGGCTCCAAGCCCACAACGGGGAAGTCACTGCCCAGGTGCACCACGGCTCCGCTGGCAAGCAGGCTATGCAGGGGCCACGAAAGCGCGGCACGCTCGGGACCCACGGCTTCGTCCTTGGCAAGGTCAGCCATATCGAGCAGCATGTGCCACGGCTGCATGCCGGGGCAGACGCCGAGCTCGGCATAACGCGGCATATCCTCGGGTTGAACCGTCTCGTTGTGCTCCATGGAGTGGCGACAATCCCGCTTGCCATGCAAGCGCTCGCCCTCCTCAAAGCAATCGAGCACAAAACGCACCGAGCGATCGCCGATTGCATGGATGCGCGTGTCAACGCCCCATTCCTGCGCCCTCAGGATGGCAGCACGGATGCGCTCCGGCTCCTCCGCGGGCTCACCACAGGTGTCGGGTGCGTTGCTATAGGGTTCAAGCATCCAGGCGGTATGGTCGGAGCACACACCATCAAGGAACTGCTTAAAGCCGTGCCACTCCACCTGCGTACCCGGGAAGGCGTATTTCTCCTTGATCTGCTCGAGCGTCAAGGACTCGTTTTCGAACAGGTCGGTGTACAGGAACACGCGCAGCGGCAAGTCGCCCTTGGCATTAAGACCTGCCAACACCGCATACGGGTTTTCCATGCTCACAAACGTAGGATTGACCATGCCGACCGTAGTGATTCCCAGGGCATTGGCGCGCCGGGCGGTTTTTGCAAACGACGCGTCAACAACCTCGGGCGCTGGGTCGTAGACCTCGTCCATAAAGAAGGCGCCGGCGTTGTTGGAAAACACGCCCGTCAGATTGCCGTCGGCATCCTTAAGGATCTTGCCGCCTGCGGGATCGGGCGTCTGCGAAGTTACTCCCACCTTGTTGATGGCGCAGGTATTGGCACTAAAGGTATGCAAGTCAACCTGCTGCAGAAATACCGGGCGGTCGGAGATGTACTCATCGATCATCGCGGCCGTGGGCATCTCGGGGACATCCCACTGGAACTGGATAATCTGGCAGCCCAGAATCCACTCGTTATCGGGATGGTCGGCCGCAAACGCCACGACACGTTCCATCGCCATCTCAAAACTGGTGCAGTCGATGAGGTTGACGGCAAAATCGGGGTCGGTCATAAACGCGCCCTGGGCAAAATGCGTGTGCGAGTCGATCAGGCCGGGCATGACGAGCTGGTCGCCAAAGTCGCGCACCTCGGTATCGGGACCGATAAACGGTGCCAGGTGAGCATCGTCACCGCAGGCAACGATTTTATCGCCCCGCACGGCAACGCCGCCCTTAAACGGCTCGAGCCCATCGCCGGTAAAGACGGCGTCGCTCTTGATAACTACATCAGCCTTGTCCATGCGAGCCTCCTCAGGCATCTTTGGTTGTAACGCGGACGCACCGCCCGCGTGGGCACTCGGTTGGGAGCGTAGCGCTCCCGCATCGGCGCGTGCCTACAAGCCGTGCTCGGACGTCTGTCCCACGTCCGCGGCTTCGCGCTACACCCATTGATACACAGGGGCAAATCCGTGCCAAGGCCAGGGACCGCAAACGGTCAGTTTAAGCAGGTTTACACGCTTTACCTGCAGGTTTATTGTCTGAGATTATTACCGCTTCATTACGCCCAACGGTGTGGCCGCCCACACAGCAAGACCCGCATGCGAGGAAGAATGAGGCTAGGAACGCCAAAAGGTATCTATAAGGTCATCTCGGTTGGAGACGCCGCTTTTAACGTAGATGCGATGCAAGTGTGCCTTGACCGTGCCAGGGCTGATGACCAACTCGCTGGCGATGTTTTGGGCGTCGTTGCCCTTCAGCACCAGCGTGAGCACCTCCTGCTCGCGCCGTGACAGCTTATGGGCGTCGGCATAAATCACCACACGCGATGCGAGATCGTCCTCAGAGCTTGCGCTCTCGGCTGCCACGTCCTCATCGGCACGCGGATGACGGGCATACACACGCAGGATATGGCTAAACTGGCAAAAAAGCTGAGCCGCGCATACCACGAGCAGTACGTTTTCGGAGATATTGCGCTCGGACAGATACCACAAAAAGAGGCCGATGACGGGGTTTTGGGAGTCGGGGCGGCAGAACAAGATCATGTAGGTGTCCTCGGCGATCACGCAAAACACAAGAACGAAGGCCACCTTCCAAAAGAGCTTTGAACGGTCGAGGTCGAGTTTCTCAACACGCGTTGCTCTGTACCGGTAATGCCAGGCGGCATAGGCAAGACATCCTACATTACCCAGGTCACGCGTGAGCCAAAAGAGATACTGCTGCACCTCTCCGGCAGCGCCGCTGCGAGGCACCAGCAGCAATTGCAAGATTGAAAACGGCACGATAGCGAGTCCGAGCATGCGCGACGTCGGTCTTTTGCGCAAGCGCGCAAACATCCATAGCACCACGCAGGCATAGATGGCAATACCAAGCACGCAGCGCAGCAAGGGGTGCTGCAGCGGCTCGCTAAAGGTAACGGCGTAGTCGTATTTGAGCCGATTGTACTCGTCAAAAAAGATGACCGACATATCGAGCATATAGAGCAAAAAACCCGCCGCGGCCACGAGGCTGTCGCGACGGCGCGTCATGAGCCAAACCACCAATGCCACGGCACTGGTCACCAGAGCCACACCCATGATAATCGTGGTGTAGATATAGAACGCGAAACTCATGCCCGCCTCCCCTGTCTAGATGCTGTGAGGATGTTGACAGATTCTTTGCCGCAAGATTAGACTCACCGATTAAACGTACTGTATCGTTTAGATAAACAAGCTGTGTCTCACCGATGAAAGGAGATGCCATGACACCGATCGCTCCGCTCAAGATGCTCGTCGCGCCCGCCGCCAAGGCCATCACCCGACTCGGTTCTTCCATGACCTACGACAATGTCCCCTGCGCCGTTGAGGCGCGTTCGGACAGCTGCCCCTACCTGGGCCACGTCCCCTACTTTGCACCCAAGCTCGCATCTGATCCCGAGCAGCGTGAGCAGTAATCCAAGATGCATCTAGCACCGCACAACTCGCGGCGCTACTGTTTTGGTGCAAAGCGACCTGTCCCCCTTGCGCCAACGCCGGGATTGTCGATGCTGCGGCCGCGGCGCGATATGAGGCGCGAAACCTCGCCCAGCAACACGCCGATCACCACACCCATGAGGATCGGCAACTTTGACATCTCGGCGGGCGAGCTGTTAAGCGGCACGATTGTCGCAACAATCGAAAGCACGAGTTCTACCACCGGCACCGCAAGCGCTACCGCAAGCACCTTGCCCTCGAAGGGCGCGCGAAACACACGCGGGCGGTCGTCGTATTTACGCAGGCGCCAAAACGCCGGGAACATCGGGATATAGCTCATGAGCAGAAAGACGACGTTCATCGAGAAGAAGACCCAAAAGACGTCGGAACCTTCACTCAGCGGAATCTGAAGTAGCAGCACCAAGCTGGCAAAACAACCGTTAATGAGTGCCGAGCCGTTGGGCATGCCGGTCTTCTTGGACACCAGCACAAAGGGACGCGGCATGTTGCCATGGCGCGCGGCATAGCTCGCCACGTTGTTGACGCCAAAGCTCCAACAGATCATGTTGGCAAACAGCGTTACCAGAAAGGCCACGCCCACGACCATCGTCAGCGGGTGAGCGCGCCCCACCATGGCGGCAACCGCGTCCACAATGCCCGAATCGAGTGAAAGCTGCTCGGTGGGAACCGCGGCTCCAATACCGATGCCACAGATAATGTAGATCGCCGCGATGGCAACGCCACCGGCGATAACCGCCTTGGGGATATCGCGCGATGGGTTCTTCATCGTGCTGGCAAAGGTCGCGACCACCTCAAAGCCCATAAAGTTGAATAGGATGATTGAAAGATACGTCAGTGAGTTAGTGTCTCCCAGATCGGGGACAAATGTCTTAAACGACATATCGTTGGCAAAGCCGTTGTTGCAGGCAAACCAGATGCCGATGATTCCCACCACGGCGGTAATGAGCACCTTGATGACGGCGCCGCCATCCATGACCCAATCGGCCTCGGCCACCGGCTGCATTGCCATGACCGTGACGCCCCACACAAAGGCAAGCTCGATGGCAATTCGGACCCCAAGCGAAAATTCGATGCCCCATACCGCATTGATGACACTGGGGAACATGCAGGCGATACTTGCCACCCACAGTGGAAAGTTGACCCAATAGCACCAGGAGCAGCGTGCACCCCAACGGTCTCCCAAGCCCAGGCGAACCCAGTCGTACAGGCCGCCCTCGGAATCGAACGCCGTACCGAGCTCGGCCACCACCAGGCCATAGGGAAGCAAAAACGTAATGATAAGGAAGATCCACCAGAAGAACTGCACGTTACCCATGGCAGATGCCGGAGCAGCCGCCTCGATGGTAAAGACAACGCAGATAACCGAGAGGATGACCTCGAACAGGGAGAACTTTTTACCTGCCATGGCACGCTTCCCCTACAGCAAAAAGGATGGCATCTGTACCGAAGGCGCAGCCCAAGGTAGGGTTGCAGGCCGCGTCACCGGTGCAGGTGCCATCCCAAAGAGAAGAGAGGATGCAATTGTTGGACCAACGCTCGCGGAACAGGCGCGTGTAGATAACGATACACTGGTACATAGATACTCCGATCAAAACGGCCGCGATTGCGACCGGAATCTTTTGGCAATTGAAGACGCGTCTGACCTGGGATATTCAAGCGAACAATTGGCCTAACCCGCAATAAATCCCAGATCAGACGCGTACTCAATCAAAGAGGCGGGCACTCCGAAGTGGAGGCAACGGAGTGCCCAAAGAAAAACCCAGCCGACCAAGACATCGAATAAACCGACCATCAATGCCCCGAGATGGTCACGGTGCGATTCACCGACTGTCCGATTGATCGGCTGGGTTTCTGAGGTGCGGCAGATTGCCCTGAAAGAGGAGGGCATAGACCTTAAGGGTCATGCCCGACGATTGAAGGGCAAGGTGCCGTGCCTCGGGAAGACAGACAATTACGCGGACGGCTCCTGCTGAGTAATGCAGTGGATGTTGCCGCCACCGAAGACGACCTGCTCGGACTGAACGCCGACGCACTTGTAGACGCCCTCGCCCCAGACCTCGTCGTAGATCTTCTGGAGCGTGTCGACGGCCAGCTGGTCGTTCTCGTCGCCGTACTGCGGGACGATAACGCCGTGGTTGGTCACGAGGTAGTTCATGTAGGAGGCGATCAGCGGCTCGTCGGGGACGCGCGGCTCGGCGTTCTCGTCGGCGTCGATGGTGTCGCAGGAAGCCTGGTCCATGAACAGCGGGTTCACGGGCATGCAGAGCTTGTAGACCTTCATCTTGCGGCCCTTGGCGTCGACGGCGTTGGAGAGGGTCTCGTAGGCAGCGTGGCACTGCTCGTAGAACGGATACTCGGGATCGTCGGTCCAAATGCAGGCCATGACGCCCGGCGCGATGAACGTGGCGACGTCGTCGATGTGGCCGTTGGTCTCCTCGGGGTCGATGCCCTCCTTGACCCAGATGACCTTCTCGACACCCAGGTAATCCTTGAGGTGCTCGTCCATGTAGGCGCGAAGCTCCTCGCTCCAGGGCTCAAACTTCTTGCGGTACTTGGGCCAGATGGACTCGGGATCCTCTTCCTCCTCCAGAACCGCAGAGCAGGTGCGGCCCGGGGAAAGCAGGCACTGGTCGGTCACGACAAGGGTGCCCTCGCCGTCGACGGTGATGGAGCCGCCCTCGAGGATCATGTCGTCGGGGCGATAGCGACGGCAGCCGGAGAGCTCGGCCATCTTGAGGGCGATCTGCTCGTCCTTGTCCCACGGGAAGTACAGGCCGTCGACGAGGCCGCCGTAGGCGTTGAAGTGCCAGTGGTTGGCGCGCTTCTCGCCCTTGCCGTTGATGACGTAGGTGGCGGCGGTGTCGCGGAACCAGGCGTCGTCGGTGGTCATCTCGATGACGGTGACGTTCTCGTCGTTCTCGAAGACGGCCTTGCAGTTGGCGTAGTCGACCTGGTTGGCGCACATATAGACCGGGGTGAACTCGGAGATGGCGCGGGCGATGGCGGCATACTGCTTCTGGGCCGGCTTGGCGCCGTGGGCCCAGGTGTCGGTGCGGTGGGGCCAGCCCATCCACACGCGATCCTGCGGGGCGAACTCGGCGGGCATGAAGAAGCCGTCGGCCTTGGGGGTGGACTCGGACTCGGTGATCGTACGCATAAGATTTCCTCCAAATCGAACGATCGCTTGCTGCGGGCGGGTTACCCGCAGCCTAAAACCAAGAGATGGTAGGCGCCCGTTCCCCGGCAAAGGTCGGGGCGCCCGGTGCCGGTTTTCACGGAATCGCACCGGCAAGCGACGACGTAACCAAGTGCGCGGAGACAAAACGCACGAAGGATACGGAAGAGAGATTGGGGTGGGCGGTGGTTACCGGAGCTATCGCTCACACCCACCCCGGGGGAATGGTTAGCAAACCTGTCGCTTGGACACGCCTCCGAAGAGACTAGAGTGCCCGGAGTCGGGAGCGACAAGCCCGACGAAGCGCGCGTTGGTACACGAGGAGGGTTGGAGCCCCAGAACCGGGTGCTCTAGTTCTCCTCGGCCTCGGCGGCCTCCTCAGCGAGACGCTGGGCTGCGAGCTCAGGGGTCAGACCCTTGTACTCGGTCTCGCGGCCCTTAGCGCTGACGACGCGGACGACCTCGCCGATGAGCACGAGCACGATGAAGATAACGATCATCGGGACCTTGTCGCCAATTTCAGCAGCGGAGAACGGGATCAGCGTGGCAACGATGGCAAGAACCAGCTCGATGCAGGGGATGGCCAGCATGACCTTCATCATGGCGCCCTTAAACGGGAACGTGAAGATGCGCTCACGGTTGGGGTCGTTCTTACGAAGGTTGAGGAACGCCGGGAACATCGGGATGTAGGTCAACAGCAGGAAGACGACAGAGGTGCCAAAGAGCATCCAGAAGACACCGTTGGAGATGGCGTCGATGGGAACGAGCTGCAGGCACAGCACCAGGGAGGCAACGACAGCGTTGACCAGGTTGGCGCCGTTGGGCATGTCGTCATCCGAGATCATCGAGGCGAAGACCTTGGGCATGTTGCCGTGCTCGGCAGCGTAGCGAGCAACGGAGTTAACGCCGAAGGACCAAGCGGCCATGTTGGCGAACAGGGTGATCAGGAAGGCGATGCAGATGACCTTAAAGATCATGGAGTCGCCCACCATGGTCTGGACTGCGACGATCATGCCGTAGTCGGGATCGATGGAGTCGGCCGGCACGGCGGCGCCGATGCCAAAGCCAGCGAACAGGTAGATCACGGCGATGGACAGGCCACCGACGATGATAGCCTTGGGGATATCGCGAGCGGGATCGGCCATGTCGTCGGTCATGGTGCAGATGACCTCGAAGCCCATGAAGTTAAAGATGATGATCGACAGGTAGCCGAGAGCGTTGGTGTTGGTGAGCTCGGGCAGGAAGGTGGCAGCGGACATGTCGTTCGCAAAACCGTTCTCCATGGCATACCAAATGCCCAAAGCGCCAACGATAACGGCAACGGCGACCTTGATGATGGCGCCACCGTTAAGGACCCACTCGGAGTCGGCCGCCTTGGAGCGGCCCATGAGGTAGACGATCCACACAAAGGCAAGATCGATACCCATCTTGGCGATCAAGTTGAACTCGACGCCAAAGACCATGCCCAAAATGTCGGGGAACATGGTAGCCAGCGAGGCGATCCACAGCGGGTAGTTGACCCAGTAGTAGTACGAGATGCGGGCGCCCCATTTGTCGCCCAGGCCATCGCGTACCCAGTCGTAAATGCCGCCCTCGCCGTCATAGGTGGTACCGAGCTCGGCGACAACCATGCCGTAGGGAAGCAGGAAGGTCAGGATCAGGAAGATCCACCAGAAGAACTGCTGGTTGCCAATGGCAGCAGCAGGAGCGGCGGCCTCGCAAACGAAGACGACGCAGATGATGGTCGAAATGACCGTCAAGAAGGAAAGCTTTTTCTTTCCGTCGCTCATGATGAGCTCCTTCGCTCAGTCTTGGACAGATCCGAGGCCCTAAGGTATTAAGGCAATTGCTTGGGCCTCGGTGAGCGGGCGACAGGAGACGAGCATCCGCCGCCCGCAAACGTGCTTTTAGAAGCCTTGAGGCTTAGAGCTGCTCGAGAGCCTCGAGAGCGGCGTGGAGCTCAGCCTTGGCGGAGTACTCGACACCCTCGTCGTTGAGCGGGGTGCGCTTGCCCAGGGCGGCAAGGAGAGCACGGATGGAGTGCTTGCGGTTCTCGGCCTCGACCCAGCACAGGGAGCGCTCGGGATCGTCCATGACTTCGTCGACGACCTCCTCGTTGCGGGTGGCCGGCAGGCAGTGCATGAACTTGGAGTTGGGGCCGGCAAAGTTCATCATGTCCATGGTGACCTGATACTTGGGATAGAACACGTCCATGTAGTTCTCGCCCGAGACTTCCTCGTCGTACAGGCCATACCACACGTCGGTGTAGATGAAGTCGGCGCCCTTGATGCACTCGATGTCGTCGGAGATGACGACAGAGCCGCCGGAGACCTTGCAGTTCTCCTCGGCGATGGCCATCATCTGCTTGCCGAACTCGGCGCGCTCCTCGACGGTGCCAACGTGCAGGCCGCCGTCGGGGATCTGGTGGCCCTTAGGTCCAAACTGGACAAACTTCATGCCGACCTTGGAGGCGATGAACATGAGGGAGACGCAGACCTGGGTGGCGTCGCCGATGAAGGCCAGGGTGCAGTCCTCGATCTTCTTGCCCTCGGGGAGGTTCTCGAGCATGGTCATGAGGTCGCCCATCTCCTGCGTGGGATGGTTGAACTCGGACATGCCGTTGATGACGGGCACAGCGGAGCCCTCGGCGAGGCCGACGACGTCCTTGTGACGGTCAACGCGAGCCATCATGATGTCGAGCAGCGAGCCCATAACGCGAGCGGTGTCGCCCAGGGACTCGTGACCGCCGAGCTGGATGGTGCCAGGGCCATAGAACTGAGCATGGCCGCCGAGGTCGGTCATAGCGGTCTCGAAGGAAAGACGAGTGCGGGTGGAGACCTGCTGGAAGATCATGCCAAGGCTCTTGTTGCGGAGCAGGTGCGGATAATAACCGTCAACCTTGATGGCCTTCTTCATTGCCAGACCAAGATCCTCGATAGCCAGGATCTGCTCTTTGGTGAAGTCGTTGGTGTCGATGAAATCCTTAGGCAGTGCCATGTCGATTTCCTTTCCGCCGGTCTTGCCGGCTATTACTATGAGGCGCTCGAACATCACGCCTCGTGTTGACAAGACCATCATTCACCCGTATGCAATTTTTACCTAGTTTATTCGGGATTAAAGACCGTTCACGGAGTTACACCCCCTCTAAACCAATATAAACCCGCAGGTCAAGAGTTTACAGGGGGTTTACCATCTAGAACCGCGAACGGTATACGGCTATGCTGTATCTCGGCGCCTAATCCGCAATGAAACGAAGGGTTGAGACGTCTATATCCCACAAGGTATACAGAGCTCGGCCATAGAATAAATGAGATGGGACGGTGACAGATGAACACCCTGATGTTCTTCTATACCCTAGCGATACTCGTGATCTGTATTGTGACGGCGGTGCTCTCGCTTGCCGCCTATGCCTCGTCTCGTCGACGCTTCTTTATCTATGGCAGCGGCGTATTTATCTGCTATGCCATCGAGATGACCGAGATTTTCTTTTTTGAATACACGCTGCAAAACCAGAGTTTTCCAGCCAGCGACTATTACTCAATTACCATGCCTGTGTTGCGGACCTTTGTGGCGACCGCTTCGCAGGCTTTTATTTGGCTCATTGCCATGGATTTGCTCGACAAGCATTCAAAAAAGCAGTTTGTCATTCCCGTCGCAACGTTCTTGCTGAGCGAGCTGCTGATTATCGTCGCTGTCCCCTACGGCCCCATTCATCAATGGCTCTACTACACGATGCGTCAGGTATTCCTTGTTTTCGTGGGGCTATATATCTTTTGGACGGCACGCAAGAGCACGCAAGTCGAGCTGAAGGCACGCGTTAACAACCAACGAAAGCACCTGATTATCGGCGCTATTCTGGTCGGTTGCATCGTTGCCGAGGATTTCTACAACATTCTGATTGTCCCCATGAGTCTGGCGCCCTCTTGGCTGCAACTATATCTGTCCGAGCGCAACTTTAGCGAAAACGTCTTTGCCTGCTACTTTGCGATTCTGCTGATCATCTACTCCTACCACGTGCTTTCAATCCGCATGCAGGAGGCGCCCGAGGAAAAGAACGTCAGCGATCTTGATCGACACATCGAAGAGCAGATGCCCTTCTATCGCAACGCCTACAAGCTCTCCAACCGTGAGACCGAAGTTATGCGTCTGGTCGTACTGGGCAAATCGAACCAAGAGATCGCTGACGAGCTATTCCTTGCCGTGGGCACCGTCAAGACCCACATCCACAACATCCTGGTCAAAACCGAACAGCAAAGCCGCACGACGCTCATCCTCCACTTTTGGAAGCGATAACCTGCCAAAAAGGGACAGGTTTATTTTGGCAGGTTTTATCTGGGCAAACGCCAAAAACCGCCGCGAGGGAGCTACTTTCCCTCGCGGCGGTTTTCTAGCAGTAAAACCAAGTGAGTAGGCTTTTGGCGGGATGCCGAGCACACCTCAAAACGCCACAGCCCTGACCTGCGATTTTATTGAGCACTTGCCGCGATGTGCTCGGCAGATCCAAAAAAGCCTACTCACTTGCATCTGAGATGCTCTAGATACGCAAAATACCGCCGCGAAGGGAGCTGGACTCCCTTCGCGGCGGTTATTCGCTCTGATTTTGCGACGGTTTTGCCCGCTTGTTACTCGCTGTAGCGGGTGGCGATGGCAGCTTGTACCATGCCGGCGCTCATGAGGTAGGTCACCAGGAAGTAGCCACCGTATGCTGCCAGGAAGATTGCACAGGTGAGGCCCACGGTGCCGCCGATGCTCATATTTCCGAAAATGCTCACCAGCTCGATGATCACCTTAAGTGCCACAAAGGAGTGCGCCAGGCCCACTGCCAGCGGGAACAGGAAGAACACCGCTTGTTGCGCCATCACCGAATGGCGAATCTGGCGGTCGTCGCAGCCGATCTGTGCCAGCACACGATAGCTGCGGCTGCCGTCGGCCACGTTGGAGAGTTGCTGGATCGATAGAATCGCCGCGCATGCAACAACCAATACAAAGCCGATGTAGATGGCTAGGTAGCTAATAAGACCGTTCATTTGCGCTGCTTGCGTGTACATCTCGGAGCGTGTGATGAAGGTTCCCCACGACCCCGGCTCCTTGCCGTCAACGAGCAGATTGTCGAGCAGAGTGTATTTAATGCTCTCGTCTGCCTCGGTCGTATCCATCCCCTGTTTGTAGTTAACGAGCAGGCTACTGGAATACGGCTGCAGATTAAGTTGGGACAACAGCTCGTCGGCAACGACGACGG
>URAQ01000008.1 GCA_900545875.1 uncultured Collinsella sp. | reverse complement strand
GACGTCCCGCCCGCGCTTCGTTGACTTTACACGATCCTGGAGCTTCAACATGAGGCCGTCTTGCGTCTCTTCGACCGTTGGCGCTGCTCGGCGTGGTCGACTTGTCTCGATTTTGCCGCATACTTTCGGTTTGAGTGGCATTCACGGTCGGTTTCGGCGAATTTTGACTGCAATCAACCGGTTGTTTTAGATCTTAAATGGGATTGTCATGTCTTTAAGGAGGTCATTGCACCAGCTGTAGTCGAGCATCCTCTTTCGGTGCATCAGATTTACCACAACTCCCGGGCAGTCTCCTCTATCCCGAGCGATACGCGAGATTTTTGTCGAGGTCTTGCAGTCATGATAAGGCGAGAGGCCCTCTGGTCCCATAAGGACCTCTCTTGCAAAGGCGTTGGCGCGCTTCTCGGATTCGCTCTTTGAACTTTGCTTTTCGTCAATGTAGCTTAGAGTGATTCCTACGTTCCCGTCATTTAGAATGTGCCCGATTTCGTGGAACAGTGTCCAAATGATAAAACCGTCTTTTTTGCGCCTACCTGTCATTTGTATTACGGGGTTTCCGTCTTTGGTCCAACGCGTTATTCCATGTAGCGGAAATTGATCTGGCGCAGAAATGAACTGAAGCGTGACGCCGCATTGCTCCAGTTGGTGCGTAATGTCCGTTAAGGTCATATCATCTGTCGTTGCCGCGCGTTGTCTTAATGAGCTCAAAGAGGCTCTGAGCGATACCTCGTTGTATGCTTTAGCCCCATTGGTTGTTGGCGTTTCGGCGCTTTCACCTAGCGAAATCCAAGCCATCATGCTTGCGGGATCAACGGGTTTACCTGCCTCTTTTAACGTCGCAATGGAGGAGAAGACGCAATCGACGCCTTTCGCATAGGCATCCATGCTGCCGTAACCAACAACATTTAAAAAATCTGATACGAGTTTGCCGGGGTTTCTTTTGGTGGCGGTAGTAAGCCCTTTGTCGCGTAGAAACTTTCCTAACGACGGGGTGATGATGTCGGCGGAGCTTGCCATTTTTAGTTCATCTTCGAGCCTAGCAAGATCTTCACGGAACTTTGCTTCGAAGCGAATCCAGCTATCTCGGGGAATAGAGGTGACTCTTTCAAGCTTAATGGCGGTGTCCTGCGAGATGGGCTGCGTACCCTTTAGTATCCCGTTAACCGTTTTGCGGGAGATGCCAAGTCGGTCAGCAAGGGCCTGCTGCGTCATCTGCTCGTCATCTAGCCATTCTTGTAAATACATGCCAGGTGCAACCGCATAGTTGGTTCCCATTGTTCTGCTTCCTTTATGTGCCTAGTGATAGTCTTCAATTGATAGAACTGTTACTGTGGATTCTTCGTCCGTTGTTTTTTCGACCTTAGTTACTTTCATACATCCGTTAATTGGCTCGACAATCATTCGATAATTCTTGTTTAGTTTTCCCGCCCATTGACCCTCTCTATCACCGCAAAGCTGATGCCATCTTCCGCATGGGTCTAGATTCTTTAGATCCTCCATCGAGCTGGCTGTCTCTAATGCGTTGTGTCGGAGCTTTACGCCCCTTACGATGTCGGACCTATATTTCTTGCATTTCTTTTCGTCGGTACATATTTCCTCGAGCCTTTTGTTGGCGTAGCGTATTTTCATTCCTGTAACCAATCGCGTTACATCATATTGTTCGTGTTCATCATATCATGTAACCGATTATGTTACACGTATAATCTGCATTGGATTGGATCTGTTTCGTTTTGCAAGCTCGTTCTCGTCCTCTGGGCTTCTAAAAAAGTTCTTAAAACAACCTTAAAGGCGCCCCAGCTCGCGCTGACAGCGTACAATACGCATGTTTGACTATGACAAAAGTGGATTTTAGGGGAGGGGTGCGCTATGGAGGTGCTGGTTGTTGGCAACACTGCATATGTTGACGATGACTTTTGTGCCAAGGCGTTCCCCGAGGACCATGTGCAGGTCGTAGCCGCGCAGGACACGCGCCGCGACGAGTCGTCGCCCCATTCCTCGTGGAAAGAGCTTCTGCAACACCTGGATCAGGCCTACGAGTTCGACCGCATGGTCTACCTATCCAATTACCTTACCCCGCATACCGATACCGTGGGCGATATCGAGCTGTTGCGCTCGGTCTTTCGTGCGTGCGCGGGTCGCCGGGTCCAACTGCTGTATGTAGCGGGGCCCGCGGGTGCCGAGGGTGCCACCGACGCCGCGGGGCGAACGGGCAAGGGCATTATCGCGTGCGCAGCCAACGACCTGTGCCGCTACTACGCTGCTCGCGAGGGCGTTCAAACCAAGATCCTGCGCGTGCCGTTCCTGTATACCGCGTCTGCCGCGCTGGAGGACCCGTTTTTGGTGCCGCTGTTCGACGCGTGCTCAACCGGATCGGTCGCTCTGCAGGGCGCGCAGGATGCGGCGTTTCCCCTGCTGTGTGCCGAGGAGCTTGCGGTGCTGGTACGCCGTATCTTCGATAGCTGGGATGGTAACTTTGAGACGCTCGACGTAGCCGATACCTTCCATCACACGGCGGGTGAGGTGGGCGACGCCCTCAAGGCGCTGTTCCCCGGCCTTGCCGTTGCCTATGGCGATTCTGCCGGCTACGCCCTGCCCGCCAGCGACGTCGCTCGCGTGCGCTATGGCTGGTTTCAGCGGTACGACCTGCTGCGCGATCTTTCGACCATTCAAGTGCGTTGGGATGCTGGCCGCGCAAAGAAGGTCAACCCCTTGCGCGCCGCCATCGACCGCATCCAGATGCGCGCGCTGCCTATTAAATGCCTGGAGACGGGCGTTGCCTGGGTTCTGTTCGAGGTGCTGGAGCATCTGTTCTCACAATCGGCCCAGCTCAACGTGCTCGATTATCGCCTGCTCTACGTGGTGCTGATCGGCACGCTGTATGGCTTGGACTTTGGCCTGGTTGCGGCGCTGCTGGCGTCGGTGGGTTTGGCTGCGAGCTACTTTACTCAGTACGGTTATACCTTCCAGGGCCTGTTCTACGAGCCGTCCAACTGGCTGCCGTTTATTGCATACTTTGTTGTGGGTGCCGTTTGCGGCTATGTGCAGCTGCGCAACAGCGAAGCCATTAGGGCGGAGCGCGATCAAAACGAGCTCGTGCGCAACCGCAATACGTTCCTTACGCAGCTCTACCACGACGCGATCGAGGTCAAGCGTGCGTACGGGCGCCAGATCGTGGGTCGCCACGACAGCTTTGGCAAGATCTTTGCCGTGACGCAGGAGCTTGACGTGTTCAACCAACGCGACATCTATCGCAAGTGCTGCGAGCTTCTGGGCGAGATCCTCGAGAACGATTCGGTGGCGATCTACCATGTTTCGGGCGGGGCATTTGCACGCCTGGTGGCGGCAAGTCCCGCGATTGCCGAAGATGCCGCACGTTCGCTCACGCTTGAGCAGCTTGCACCCCTTTTGGGCGACGGGGGTCGTTCGAACCTGTGGGTGAACCGCGAGCTGACGCCGGGGCTTCCCATGTTTGGATACACAATCGAGCGCGATGGGGCACCCGCCGTGTTGATCTTTGTGCGTAGTGCGGCCGAAAACCAAATGACGCTCTATTACCAAAACCTGTTCCGCATCTTGTGTGGCCTGGCCGAAAGCGCGCTGGGCCGTGCCTTTGACTATGAGGCGGTGGCACAGGATAAACGCTGCGTTGACGGCACTTGCGTGCTCAAGCAGGCTGCCTTTGGCCAAGAGCTCGCGGCCGAGCAGGCGCTGGCAGATGGCAAGATGGGCAGCTTTTTGCTCCTGCGCGTGGTACCGGGCATGGAACCTGTCGGCGAGCTGGTGGGCGCGATTGGGTCGGCAATCCGCGAGAGCGATGCGGCGGGCCTGGTCGATGGTGACATGCTCTACCTGCTTATGCGCCAGGCAAAGGCGTGCGATCTGCCCATTATCCGCGAGCGCCTGAGCGAAAAGCAGATTGCGGTGGAGCCTGTTGACGGCGAGGACATCGTGGCGCTGCTGCAGCACATCTCTTACACCGGTGACGGTGAGGGGGGTGCCGCTTGATCTCGCTTGTCGTTGCGGCCGTCTTGCTGCTGATTCATGCGCTGGTTTGCCTGATGCTGTGGACGCTCATGAAACTGGGCCTGCTGCCGGTGCGCGGGCACATGCTGGCTGTGATAGTGCTGGTGCCGCTGTGGGGCCCGTTGCTGGTGGTTTTGCTATCGGTGTGCAGCGCGGTGTTTGGCGAGGGGCTGAAAGGGTCTGCGCTGGAGTCGCTGCGCTTCAACGATGACCTGCATCGCAGTATGTCGGTACCGAGTGGTGAGGACGATTCAGGCGTAGTGCCGCTCGAGGAGGCACTCATCGTCAACGACCCGGCATACCGGCGCCGCCTAATGCTCTCCATGCTCACCGAGGAGCCCGACGCGTACCTGGCGCAGCTGCAGGCGGCTAAGCTTAACGACGACGTTGAGGTGGCGCACTATGCCGCGACGGCGGTGGCGCAGATCTCCAAGGAGTCCGACCTTAAACTGCAGCAGCTGGAGCGTGCCTTTAAGACGGACCCGAGCGCTCAAAACCTCAACGAATACTGCGATTTTCTTGGTGAATACTTGTGCTCGGGCTTGGCTGAGGGGCGCGTGGCTCAGATTCAGCGCCAACAGTACGCGCGCCTGCTTGCGCGTCGCTGCGAGCGCGAGGATACCCTTGAGCTGCGCATTCGATACGCGACGGCGCTGGCCGATGTCGGACAGATCGACGAGGCGCAGGCCGTGACCGACCAGCTGGTGATAGACGTGCCCGAGGAGCAGGAGGTTTGGATGCTTTGCCTGCGCCTGGCCGTGATGCGCCGCGACGGTGACGAGGTCCACCGTGTGATCTATGCGATTGACAAGCAACATGTGTATTTGAGCGCCGACAACCGCGAAAAGTTGGCGTTTTGGCGCGACGGGGAGGAGGCCAGATGAGCGTGGCGCAACATATCCGCGACCGTGCAGGGCGCTTTCGTTGGATGGGACTCCTCGTGGTGTGGGCGGTCTTTATTGTCATGGCCGCTGTGCTGCTGGTGGAGCGTGCCGGCGTGCAGTACAGTGCGGGCCAGCATAAGCTGGGGATGCTGGCCGCCAACGATGCGGTGCCGGCCTCCTCGGCAATCTTTGGCCAAAAGCCCACGTGCCTGGTCATTACCGATTCCGATCAAGCTGGCGTCGAGGACGTAAAGGAACAGTTCGACCAGATCCTGCTCGACATGAAGATCGCCCATCGCGATGTTGATATTGCCACCGACGGTGCGGACGCGATCCCATCGCTCACGTCGTTTGATCGCGTGATTGTGCTTATGCCCTCGCTTGACGGACTGGGTACGCATCTGACCGATCTGATGAGTTGGGTGAGTGTGGGCGGCTCACTCATGCTGGGCATGACGCCAGATAACTCGAACTGCCTGCAGGCTATTGCTTCCAAGCTTGGGATCGAATCGGCCGGATATGACTATGCGAAAGCCGAAAGCATTGTGCCGAGCGATGACTTTATGTTGGGCGGAGGAGAGCGCTACGAGTTCTCGGATCCCTTCGATTCTTCGCTTTCGGTTTCATTGCGCGAAACGGCGCACGTATGGGCAAAGACCGGTGACGCGGGCACGCCGCTCATTTGGTCTAACGATTGCGGCAGTGGTCACACCGTGGTGTGCAACATTGGTATCTACGACAAGGTCATGCGTGGGTTCTATGCTTCGGCCATAAGCTTGCTGGGTGATGCCTCGGCCTATCCGGTCATCAACAGCGCCGTGTTCTATTTGGACGACTTTCCTAGCCCCGTGCCCTCGGGCGATGGTACTTATATCAAGCGTGACTACGGCCTTTCCATTGCGGATTTTTACACCAAGGTCTGGTGGCCCGATCTGCAAAAGCTTGCGCAAAAATACGGCATTCGCTATACCGGCGTGATGATCGAAAACTACGAGGACGCGGTCAACCAGACCGAGCCCGCGCGCCAGGCCGATACCACGCAGTTCCGCTATTTTGGCGGCATGCTGCTGCAGATGGGCGGAGAGCTGGGCTTTCACGGCTACAACCATCAGCCTCTGGCGCTCTGGGATACCGACTATGGCACGCTGTATGACTACAAGACCTGGAAGAACAAGGAAACGCTCGTCGCTTCGCTCAACGAGCTTATAGCCTTCCAGGACGAGGTGCTGCCCAACGCGCACGGCTCGGTCTACGTGCCACCGTCGAATATCCTTTCGGCCCGCGCGCGCCAGCTTATCGGCACCGATGTTCCGCGCATTAAGACTATTGCCAGTACGTATTTTGAGGACGGTACCGACCTGCCGTACGTGCAGGAGTTTGGCGTGGCGAGCGATGGTATTGTGGAGCAGCCGCGTATTGTCTCGGGCGGCATGGTCGACGATTCCTATATGCGCCTGGCTGCCGTGTCCGAGCTCAACATGCACTACGTGAGTACGCACTTTATGCACCCGGACGACCTGCTCGATCCCGATCGCGGCGCCAAGGAGGGCTGGGAAGTCTACAAGGGCGGCCTGACCGACTACCTGGACTGGCTTACCAAGTCGGCGCCCGACCTGCGGCACCAGACGGCGTCTGAGTGCTCCGGTGCCATCCAGCGTTTTTCGTCCGTGACGGTGAGCGTGGATACCAGCGCGGATGCCTGGACGCTCAGCCTGGGCAATTTCCACGACGAGGCGTGGCTCATGTTCCGCGCCAATAATGGCGAGCCGGGTGCGGTGACGGGTGGCGAACTGACGCACCTTACGGGCAATCTGTATCTGCTCAAGGCAAATGATAAGACCGTGACGATCGAGCGCAAGGAGGGTGGCGATAAATGAGAATCTGCTTGGTACTCGAGGGTTGCTACCCCTATGTGCACGGCGGCGTATCTACCTGGATGCATGGCTACATTACGGCCATGCCCGAGCACGAGTTTGTGCTGTGGGTGATCGGCGCGCATGCTGCCGACCGTGGCAAGTTTGTCTACGAGCTGCCCGGCAACGTGGTCGAGGTGCACGAGGTGTTCCTGGACGATGCCCTGCGGCTTTCGGGCGAGCAACATGAAGCCAGTTTTAACGACCGTGAGCGCGAGGCGCTACGCCGTCTGGTGTCGCTCTCCAATCCGGATTGGGATGTTCTGTTCGATATCTTCCACCGCCGTCGCGTGCATCCGCTCTCGTTTTTGCAGAGCCGCACGTTTATGGATATCTTTCACGACGTGTGCCTGGCCGAGTATCCCTACACGCCCTTTGCCGATGCATTCCACACCATGCGTTCCATGTTGCTGCCCGTGCTCTACCTTTTGGGCAGCGAGGTGCCGGTGGCCGATGTGTACCATGCCATCTCGACCGGCTACGGTGGCCTGCTCGCCTGCCTGGGCTCAAGCGTTCACCATGCGCCGGTGCTGCTGACCGAGCATGGCATCTATACCCGCGAGCGCGAGGAAGAGATCATTCGCGCCGATTGGGTGGTGCCGTCGTTTAAGGACCGCTGGATTCGCTTTTTCTACCTGCTTTCGGAGGAGATCTACCGCCGCGCCTTCCGTGTGACGAGTTTGTTCCATAACGCCCGCAAGACGCAGATCGATATGGGCTGCGATGCGGACAAATGCCTGGTTATCCCCAACGGCATCCAGTTCGACCGCTTTAAGGACATCCCCTTAAAGCCCGATGACGGCTGGGTGGACATTGGCGCTGTAGTGCGTCTGGCGCCCATCAAGGACGTCAAGACCATGATTTATGCCTTCTTTGAGCTGCACGAGCGCCTGCCCAAGGTGCGCCTGCACATCATGGGCGGCGTGGACGACGAGGAGTACGGCGCCGAGTGCCACGCGCTGGTCGATACCCTGGGCGTGCGCGACCTGATCTTTACCGGCCGCGTCAACGTGGTCGAGTACATGGAAAAGCTCGACTTTACCATTTTGACGAGCATCTCCGAGGGCCAGCCGCTCAGCGTGCTGGAGTCGCTTGCAGCGCGCCGTCCCTGCGTGACGACTGAGGTGGGCTGCTGTCGCGAGCTTCTCGAAGGCGCCCCGGGCGACGACTTTGGCGTGGCGGGTTTTGTGACGCCGCCTATGTATCGCAAGGGCTTGGCCGATGCCATGGAACGCATGTGCACAAGCCGCGCTCGTCGCATTGAGATGGGGGAGCGCGGCCAGCGTCGCGTTGCCACGTACTTCTTGCACGAGCAGATGCTCGCCAACTATCGCGCGCTGTACGACGAGACGGCGCAAGCGTTTGACCTGTCCAGAGAGGGGGAGTAGCCGGTGGCCGGAATCGGTTTTGAGCTCAAGCGCCTGTTTAGGCGCAAGGGTCTGTTTGCCACGATGCGCGCCTATGGCTACGCCGGCATTGTGTGCACGGGCCCCATGCTGCTGGGCGTGCTGCTCCAGGTGGGTATCTTGGTGCTGTGCGGTCTGTGGGGTGTGGGCCGTGCCAACCAAGATCTGCTGGTGTGCATGGTGACCTATACGCTGCTGGCGTCGCTCACGCTCACGAGTTTTTTCTCTATGTCGGTCACGCGCTTTTTGGCCGATATGCTTTTTGCTGAGCGCGAGGATGAGATCCTACCTTCGTTTTGGGGCTCCAACGCCATTATGCTCGTTGCGGGCACGGTGCTCTACGGCGTCTTTTTGCTGTTCTCGGGCGCCACGCTGCTGCAGGGGCTTCTGTGCCTGTGGCTGTTCAACATTATGATCGTCAACTGGAACGGCATGAGTTACCTCACGGCCATCAAGGATTACCGCGGTATCCTGTGCAGCTTTGCGGCTGCCATTGGCGTGGCGTGCCTGTGCGCCCTGGCCGCGCTGGCGCTGGGACTGCCGCCGGTCGAGGGCCTGTTGGCATCAATTGCTCTGGGCTACGGCGTCATGCTCGCCTGGGACGTGGTGCTGCTGTACCGGTATTTTCCGCAGAGCGATCGCAGCCCCTGGCTCTATTTACGGTGGCTTGATCAGTTTATGCCGTTGGCGCTCACGGGCTTGTTTACCAACCTGGGCCTCTTTGCGCACTTGGTGATAATATGGGCCGGTCCCATTGGCGTGCAGGTCAAGGGCTTGTTTTATGGTGCGCCCTACCACGATGTGCCGGCGCTCATCGCGTTTTTGACGATCCTGGTCACGTCCGTCAACTTTGTGGTCTCGGTCGAGGTCAACTTTTATCCGCGCTACCGCGACTACTACAGCCTGTTCAACGACGGTGGCGTGGTGGGCGACATTGTGGTGGCCGAGGAGGAGATGCTCTCCACGCTCAACAGCGAACTGCGCTTTTGTGCGCTCAAGCAGCTGTTTGTGACTGCTGCGGTCATTTCGCTCGAGACCACGGTGCTGTCGGCCCTGCCGTTGGGCTTTAACAACCTGATGCACGGTTATTTTCGTACGCTGTGCGTGGGCTATGGCTTGTATGCCGTGGGCAATACGGTGATGCTTATCTTGCTGTACTTTACCGACTACAAGGGAGCCGTGCTGGCCTCGGGCCTGTTTGCCGGTGTGGCCGGGCTGGCGACTGCCGTGTCGTTGCTTTTGCCGCAGCAGTTTTACGGCTTTGGCTTTTTGTTGGGTGCGGCGGTGTTTTTTATCGTGGCGCTGCTGCGGCTCGATACCTATACCGCCAACTTGCCGTATCGTATCCTGAGCCAGCAGCCCATTGTGGCGACCGACAAGACGGGTCGCTTTACACAGCTGGGCCGCTTGCTCGATCGTGCCGAGCAGCGTTATGAGGAAGGTCGCCATGAGGGTGAGCCACATGGCGCGTTTGAGCGCGCAGTAGTTCACGTGTATCGCAAGCATTGGGGAGGTTCTGATGACCGATAGGATGATGTCTCGTCGTCGCCTGTTTGAGGCGGCTGCCGGCGCGCTGTTGCTTTCGGGCTGCTCGTCTCAGGACGAATCCTCGACTAAAAAGGTCAAAAAGCAGGACAAGATTAAAAAGGCCGAGTCCTCGGACGGCACCAAGCACCTGCGCGATAAGGACGAGCTGTACGAGGTCTACGACGACTCGGGCATTGTGACCATGTACCTGACGGTCTCGCGCGGCAACAGCTCCGAGAACACCGACCACAGCTGGGCAGAGATCAACGCGTACTCGGTGTATGACTATGCCGACATGGGTGTGACGCGCTATCAGGTTATGGGCCTGCTGCAGCCGGGCGACGAAGAGGGCCCAGTTGCCGGCGAGGTTGGCTATGGCGAGGAAGCGCCCAATGCCACCGTGCAGGTGCGTGGCCAGACGTCGAGCGGTTATACGCAGAAGAACTACAAGGTGGAGCTCAAAAAAGGAAAAGGTACCTGGCGCCAGCAGCGTGCGATTGCGCTCAACAAGCACATGGGCGAGGGTATGCGTTTTCGCAACAAGATGGCCTATGACCTTATCCGCGGGATTCCCCAGATGATGGGCCTGCGCACGCAGTTTGTGCATCTGTGGGTGTGCGACCAGACCGAAAAGTCAAACGATACCTTTGAGGACTACGGCCTGTTTACGCAGGTGGAGCAGCTCAACAAGACGGCGCTTAAGGCACATGGCCTAGATAAGAGCGGGCACCTGTACAAGGTGAACAGCTTTGATTTCCATCGCTACGAGGACACCATTAAGCTTGCCGATGATCCCGACTACAACCAGGCAAGCTTTGAAGGCATGCTCGAGATTAAGGGCGATACGGACCACACCAAGCTCATCGAGATGCTCGATGAGCTCAACGACGAATCGCAAAAGATCGATGACGTGCTCGACACCTACTTTGATACCGAGAACCTGGTCTATTGGTTGGCGTTTCAGATCCTGACGGGCAACTGCGATACGCAGAACCGTAACTGCTATCTGTACAGCCCGCTTAACTCCAAGGTCTGGTATATCCTGGATTGGGATAACGACGGCATGCTGCGTAAGCTGGAGCTTTCTCTTACCGGGTTTTCGGACTACGCGAGCTGGGAGCGCGGCGCAAGCAACTACTGGGGTAACGTGCTGTTTAACCGCGCGTTGCGCAGCAAGTCGTTCCGCAGCGAACTCGACCGTGCCGTCAAGGACTTGCGCTCGTATTTGACCGAGACTCGCCTGACCAAGATGATCAAGCACTACCGCGAGGTGACTGAATCCCTGGTCTTCGCTTCGCCCGATATCGATAATCTGCCTGTCACCAAGGATCAATACGAGCAGATCGCCGCGGCGATTCCGGCCGAGATCGAAGAGAACTATAAGAGCTTCCGCGAGAGCTATAAAAAGCCCATGCCGTTCTACATCGGTGTGCCGCAGATCGATAACGGCAAGCTGCGCATTAACTGGGATGCATCCTACGACTTTGAGGCGCGCGACATTCGCTACACCGTAGAACTTGCGCGCGACTATGCCATAAGCGATGTGGTCTTTAAGGCCGAGGACGTGCTGCTTCCCGAGGTGACCAGTGATGCGCCCGATACCGGCCAGTACTTTGTGCGCGTGCGTGCCACTAACTCCGACGGCTATACGCAAGATGCGTTTGACTATTACGTTACCGACGATGGCAAACAGTACGGCATGAAGTGTTTTTACGTGCAAGACGGCGGTAAGGTCGTGGAGGATACGTATGAGGAGGGCTAGCGCGCTGCTTGAGCGCTTGGCGGCCCCGCCTGTGCGTGCCACGCAGGAGCGTTACCGCCACGAGCTCAAATATCTCATTAACGAGGGCGAGCACGCCGCGCTTGCCTGTCGCATGGCGCCGGTGTTTAAGCTGGACAAGCATGCGCGGGCGGGCGGTTACACCATTCGCAGCCTGTACTTTGACGACTACTGCAACTCGGCCTACGAGGAAAAAGACGCCGGCATTCTCATGCGCAAAAAGTATCGCGTACGCATCTATAACGGCAGCGACAAGGTGATTAAGCTCGAGCGCAAAAAGAAGTACGGCAGCTGGATCTACAAGGAGGACGCGCCGCTTACGCGCGGCGAGTTTGAGCAGATTCTGGCTGGCGATTACGACTTTTTGCTGAGGAGCCCCTATCCGCTCTGTCGCGAGTTCTACATCGAGTGCATCTGCAATATGATGCGCCCGCGGACCATTGTGGATTACGAGCGCGAGCCGTGGGTGATGGACGAAGGCACCGTGCGTATTACGTTTGACATGAACGTGCGTGCGGCGGTGGGAAGCTTCGATATTTTTGATGCGACCTTGCCCGCATTGCCCGTGCTGGAGCCCGGCAAGCTGGTGATGGAGGTCAAGTTTACGGAGTTTTGCCCGCAGCTGGTGCGCGATATGGTGCCTCCGGGCGCGGCCGAGCTCACGGCGGTCTCCAAGTACTGCCTGTGTTACGAAAAGACCGCCTACCTGCGCGGATTTAATTACTGGGAATCGGATTTTGAGAACCGAGGGGATATTTAGACCATGAGCACCAGGGACTTTTTTAAGAACTCCGTCTTGGAGGCGTTTGGTCAGGTCGACCCTGCCAAGATCGGCTTGTCGCTGCTCGTGGCGCTCGCCATGGGCATCCTGATCTATTACGTGTACAAGCGCTTTTTTACTGGCGTGGTGTATTCGCGCAGCTTTGCCGTGACGCTCGTGGGCATGTGCGTGCTCACCTGCATGGTCACGCTCGCGATCTCGACGAACGTGGTCATCTCGCTCGGTATGGTCGGTGCTCTGTCCATCGTCCGCTACCGTACGGCGGTCAAGGATCCGCTCGACTTGTTGTATCTGTTTTGGGCCATTACCACGGGCATTACGGCAGGCGCTGGCATGTACGCGCTCGTGGCGCTCACGGCCGTGGTGATCGTGGTGATGATCGCCGCCTTTGCGAGCCACCAAGACAAGGCGCGCGTGTACATGATGGTCATTCACTACACGGGCCAGACTACTGGCGACGATATCGTGCGCGCATTTGGGCGCACCAAGTTTACGGTGAAGTCCAAGACCATGCGCGGTGACAAGGTGGAGATGGCTGCCGAGGTGTTCTCGGATGGTGTAGATATGCCCTATGCTGACGCCATCCGCGCGCTCGACGGCGTGGAGGACCTCACGCTCATCCAGTACAACGGCGAATACCACGGGTAATTTGGTTCCGGCGCTCGCTAGCGTTTTTTCGACCTGGGTGAAATCGATTCATCCGGAGTGCCTTCATGGGTATCATGATGAAAGCGATTTCAATGACAGGGGTACTCGTGGTAAAGATGAAAGATGTCGCCGAGCTGGCGGGCGTTTCGAGCGCCGCCGTCTCGCGCTACCTCAACGGTGGCTACATATCGACGGACAAGGCCGAGCGCATTAAGAAGGCGATTGAGCTGACAGGATACGTGCGATCCAGCCAGGCTCGTGCGCTGCGCACCGGCTCCACCAAGCTCATCGGCGTCATCGTGCCCAAGATTAACTCGGAATCCGTGAGCCGCATTACCGCCGGTATTGGCCAGGTGCTCGGTCGCCGTGGCTACCAGATGCTGCTTGCCAATACCGATAACGCCCCCGATCGCGAGCTCGAGTACCTCGATTTATTCCAAAACCACCCGGTCGATGGCATTGTGCTGGTGGCAACTATGATTACCGACGAGCATCGCCGGGCGATTGAGTCGTGCCGCGTGCCCATCGTACTGATCGGCCAGAATGTTGAGGGCGCGGCGTGCGTCTATCACGACGATTACGAGGCCGCTTTTGAGCTGGGCCATGCGCTTGCAGGCCGCGTGGACGGCAAGATCGCCTACATTGGGGTTACCGAGGAGGACCGCGCGGCCGGTTATGACCGCCGTCGCGGTTTTGAGGCCGGATTGCGCGCCGCGGGTAACCCGCTCGATGCTGCCTTGATTCGCCTGGGCTCGTTTACGCTCGACTCGGGCTATAGTGCGGCGCGTGAGCTGCTTTCCGTCGCTCCCGATGTTTCGTTTATCGCCTGCGCGACCGATACTATGGCGGCGGGCGCGCTGCGTGCCATCGATGAGGTTCGCGGCCTGGGCGAGGGCATACACCGCGTGAGCGGTTTTGGCGACAACGCGTTTTTGCGCGCGCTGACGGGCGGCATTCCTACCGTGCATTATGGGTATCTGACCAGTGGCGTTGAGGCCACCAGCATGCTGCTCGACACGCTCGATGGCGTGGAGGGAGAGCGCGGTCTCAAGACGCTCAAGCTTGGCCATCAACTTATGAATGTCTAGGCTTTGGGCACGTCTGCCTGCCTCTGAGCCCTTATGTTTGTCTCAAAACTACCATTCGCCGGCTATTTCCTACCGTTCACCCTACTATGAAAACGATTACAGACATATGAAACTGAAATCGATTACAGTGTAAGTGTCAAAGATGGCCGGGTGCACGTGCGCCCGTTTGAGGAAAGGGAAGTCATGGACTACCGCAAATCAGCCCAAGAGGTGCTCGACAACATCGGTGGCGCCGGCAACGTTGTTTCGGCCGCACACTGCGCCACGCGTCTGCGCCTGGTGATTGCCGATAACGCCAAGGTCGACAAGGAGGCCCTCGAGAATATCGACGGCGCCAAGGGCGTCTTTGAGGCCCAGGGCCAGCTCCAGATTATTTTTGGCACTGGCACCGTCAACAAGGTCTACGACGAGTTCATTGCGCTCAGTGGCGTCGAGGCTGCCACCAAGGCCGAGGTCAAGGAGGCCGCGGCACAGCAGCAGAACATCTTTATGCGTGCCATTAAGGTGCTCGGCGACGTCTTTGTCCCCATCATCCCCGCCATCGTGGCTTCGGGCCTGCTGCTGGGCATTATGAGCGCCCTCAACTTTATGGCCTCTAACGGCTTTATCGCGCTCGATACCAATAACTTTATCTACAAGATCGCCGACTTGGTTTCGGGCACGTCCTTTGGCATTCTGCAGATCCTGATCGGTTACTCCGCCGCTAAGGCCTTTGGCGCCAACCCGTATCTGGGCGCCGTCGTCGGTGGTGCATTCATCAACTCCTCGCTGCAGAGCGCCTATACGGTTGCCTCCGAGGGCGTGCAGACCATGGTCAACGTCATCCCCGGCGTGTACAGCTTTGAGTGGGTCGGCTATCAAGGTCATGTGATCCCCATCGTTATCGCCTGCGCCATTCTGGCCTTCCTCGAGAAGCGCCTGCACAAGATCGTTCCCGAGATGTTCGACCTCTTTGTGACCCCGCTCGTCTCGGTGTTCGTGACCGTGCTCGTGACGCTCGTCGCCGTCGGCCCCATCTTTGTCTGGGCCGAGAACGCCATCCTCGGTCTGATCCAGGCCCTGCTGACCCTGCCCTTCGGCATCGGTTCCTTTATCGTCGGCCTGTTCTATGCCCCCACGGTCGTTACCGGTATCCACCAGATGTACACCGCCATCGACCTGGGCCAACTCGCCCAGTACGGTGTGACCTACTGGCTGCCCATCGCCAGCGCTGCCAACATCGCCCAGGGTGGCGCCGCGCTCGCCGTTGCCTTTAAGACCCGCGATGCCAAGATCAAGGGCCTGGCGCTTCCTTCGGCTCTGTCCGCCTTCATGGGCATTACCGAGCCTGCCATCTTCGGCGTGAACCTGCGTTTCTTTAAGCCCTTCATCGCCGGCTGCATCGGCGGCGGTTGCGGTGCCCTGGTCTGCGCGCTCACCTCGCTTGCTGCTTCCGGCACCGGCGTTACCGGTATCTTCGGCATCCTGCTGTGCCTGGCCCAGCCCGTGCAGTACGCGATCATGTTTGCGGTCGCCGCGCTGGTTTCCTTTGGCGTATCGTTTGTCCTGTACAAGGACGAGCCCAAGGCTTCCGAGCAGGCCTAAGAGCTTTTGATTGAGGGAATGCCCGCGGGCTGTATGCTCGCGGGTGTTTCCCGCATCTGGCGCCGATCTCTGGCGCCTTGTTACTTTCGATCCGTTAGGACTTTGATATGTCTAATGCACTTGGTCGCGACCTTGCAAAGCTGGTTGCCGCTGTTGACGCTGCCGCCTCTGGGTGCGGTCATGGCGCGTATGGTCAGCGCTTCCATATTATGCCGCCGGCGGGTTGGCTCAACGACCCCAACGGTCTTTGCCAAGCGGGCGGCGTGTTCCACGCTTATTTTCAATATGCGCCGTTTGATGTCGAGGGCGGCGTTAAGGCCTGGGGCCATGCGACAAGCCGCGATCTTATGAAGTGGAACTATGTTGGCGCTCCGCTGCTGCCCGACGAGCCGTTCGATTGCCATGGCGTGTATTCTGGCTCCGCGCTTGCCGAGGACGGCCGCATCCGCGTACTGTACACAGGCAACGTTAAGCTTTCCGATGCGGACGGCACGTACGACTACGTCAATACCGGCCGCCGCGCCGATACTGTTTATGTCGAGAGCGTTGATGGCCTTGCCGGTCGGGAGTTCAGTCAAAAGCGCGTTGTGCTGGCGTCCGAGGATTATCCTGAGGATTTGACCTGCCACGTGCGTGACCCCAAGGTGTGGCGCGATGATGATGGGCGTTACCACATGGTGCTGGGCGCGCGTCGTCGCGTGGACGGGCCGCATGTCGAGAGCCGTTTTTGTGCGATGCATGGTGAAGGTGCCGGGCGCGATGTGGGCGAGATCCTGGTGTATGGCTCGGCCGATATGCTGAGCTGGGAGCTCGAGAGCCGCGTGTCTACGCCCGAGCGTTTTGGCTTTATGTGGGAGTGCCCTGGGTATCTGGAGCTTGAGACGGATGGCGCCGTACCGGCGAAGTTCCTTTCCTTTTCTCCCCAGGGGCTCGAGGGTGGTCGTTGGAACCGCGGCAACGTGTATGCAGCGGGCTACATGCCTGTAACGGGCGACATTACGGGTGGCAATGACGCTTTTGAGCTGGGCGAGTTCCGCCTGTGGGACGCTGGTTTTGACTTCTATGCTCCGCAGGAGTTCACGGCCGAGGATGGTCGCCACATTCTGATTGGCTGGATGGGCATGCCCGATGAGCCGATCTATGACAATGCGCCCACCGTGGCGTGCGGCTGGCAGCACTGTATGACGGTGCCGCGTGAGCTTACAGCCGGTGCTGGCGGCGTGGTGCTGCAACAGCCGGCGCGCGAGATTGAGCGCCATTATGCCTCGGTGCGTGTGGGGGAGGGCTCGTTGGAGGTTGTCGGCGATACCTGCTTTGACGTTGTTGCCGACGGTGTCAACGGCGCGTTCACCGCGACCGTTGATGGCGAGCTGAAGCTGGCGTTTATGCCCGCCGAGGGCGAACTGCCCTCGCAGTTTGAGATGCGATTTACCGATGGGAGCCGCGCTTCTGCCGGCTGCGGGCGTACCGTGCGCTGGGAGCCCGTCGACGAGGTGCGCAACGTGCGCATTGTTGGCGATGTCTCGTCGGTCGAGGTGTTTGTGAATGATGGCGCGCTCGTGTTCTCGACGCGCATCTATCCTGAGGCCTATGGCGTGACCGTTGACGCTCCGGGTGCGAGCGTGAACTATCACACGCTCAACATCTAGGCGATTCGTCGCATATCGGCGCTATACTGCAGCCGTTGCCCACGATGCGGGGAACACCCGCATCGTGGGTTTTTGTTTTGAAGGGACGGTGCCGTATGGGCGTACAGCAGCTAGAAGAGGCCTGGGCTTTGAGGGCCGGCGCGCGTGAGGCGCGGTTGCTTGCGGCCTCGCATGTGCCAGCAGCGCTGTCGCAGCTGGGGATTGTGTGTCCCGGCGATCGTCTGGTTGCCTTTGCCGATGACTTTGCCGATGCGTTTGCCCGCGGCTTTGATGGACGCAACGTTGTGCTCGTGGACCCGCCGTCGGTTGCGGCGTTTACCGCCGCGTCCGAGGGCTTTGATGCTTCGTTTGATGCCGAGGGGCCGCACCTGTGGTGGTTCGTCAACTCCATTGGCGGGTTTGGACTGCGCGTGCCCGATCTGCGTACGCTGGGTCGAGCGGCTCGCGAGGCCCATGCGCTGCTGGTTGTGGACAACACCGTGGCGTCGGCTTTTGGCTGCGATCCGTTGCGCTTGGGTGCCGTGCTGTCGCTCGAAGCGCTCGACCGTGTGTGCGCCGGTAACGCTTCACGCAAGTTGGTTGCCGTATCGGTCGCGCGCTCGCAGCTCAAGCGCCATCGTGTGGATGCCGCGGCTGAGTGCGTGCATGTCCTGTTTGAGGGCTGTGGCTTGGGCAAGCTTGATTTGCCTACTGACGAGGCTGGTGTGCTGGAGCGCGGGCTGGACTCGCTCGATACCCGCATGCAGGCACACTTCGACCGCGCCCGTGCGCTGGCCGAGTATCTGGCCGCCAACGAGATGGTACGCAACGTGCGCTATCCCGGGCTGAGTTCGCATCCCGACCATGCGGTTGCA